>NZ_BAAAPC010000012.1:0-208870 GCF_039530945.1 Nocardiopsis rhodophaea | reverse complement strand
GACATCCCGGGCCAGTGGATCCCGGCGCACCCCGCAGCGTCACGCGACGGCCCGTCCTCCACCGGCAGGGGACATAACGGGCGAAGTGCCGGACCGGTCAACAGCCGCACCCCCTGACGAATCGAGGCTAACCCGACAAGCGGCACAAAGGCGGGGGTACGCAGTCTCCGGACCCGTGGAATCCGGCGCGCACCGCAGCGTCACGCGAGGGCCCGTTCCTGCCCGGACCTGGAACATCACGGGCGGAGTCCAGACCAATCACGGACAGCCCCCTACTGACGAATCGAGGTTGGCGATGTACTCAAAACCTTCGTTCTCGAGATCAGGGGCGGAGCGAGCGTGATCACAATCGCAGTGATCTTCAGATGTTAACCCCCGGGGAGGGACATCCTCTCCAACCGTGGTATCCCCAATAGTGGCCAAGGCGTTGACTCTTCCTCACCGTTGGATCCGGAGTTCCAGTGATGGACAAATGATATGAGTCACATGACTCCAGTCGCGTGAGCCGCTATCAGCAAAGACAACACGTGATGCCCCATGTGGGTCCAGTTAGGACGGCATTAGGCCCTGAGGCCCAAGACACCCGGTGCGGCTCACGCGTAGTATCACCCGCTACGCATCA
This sequence comes from Nocardiopsis rhodophaea, assembly GCF_039530945.1. Lineage (NCBI taxonomy): Bacteria > Bacillati > Actinomycetota > Actinomycetes > Streptosporangiales > Nocardiopsidaceae > Nocardiopsis > Nocardiopsis rhodophaea. Next base: position 208,248 of record NZ_BAAAPC010000012.1, on the reverse strand, counting down.
CTACGTCCACTGCGAGGGGAAGAGACTCAGATTGCACTGGGTATGGCGGGCAGAGCGCGGCGGTTTCAAATTGGAATATGCTGCCTTGATCTTTGTGGTTGCGACTGTAGTGGCTGCTGTCATGTCGTTCGGACTCCCCACACATATCACTTCCCAAGTAAGCGCGGGCCTATGCCGCATTGCCGGTGACCCTGACTGTGAACCCCTCGATGGTGAAGAGACCTCAACTGGCGCTTCCAGTGATCGACGCGAGAGCGCTTCTGAGGACGGCTCCGACGAGAAGCCTAAAGAAGGATCGCCCAAGGAGGAAAACAGCACTCAAAAGACGGATACCGCTGTCTACGACCCAGCAGCAGCGCAGGGACTCGTAGACGCTCATGCAGCCCTGCAAAAATCAAAGAAAAAGCAGGAGGAAGCAGAATCCGATTACTCCAATCTCGACAAAGAACTACTAAACCTTCTAAGCGAGCTCCTCGGAATCGAAGACGCAAGGAAATGCCTAACCGAAGGCGATATCGTCGCTTGTATCTGGACAGTTGTTGGCTTCACCCCCTGGGGCAAGGGAGCCAAGGTCGTCAAAAAGATCCCCAAAATCGCAAAACTCTTCAGCAGGTGGCGAAAGCTCAAGAAGGCCAAGGAGGCAGCAGATAAGAAATTTCAACAGACAAAGAAGAAGACCGAGAATGCACTGGCAGACTGTGGAGAACCAAAACCAAAGTCGCGCAACTACACCATCGATGCGCGAGTAAAAAGAATTACAAAGATCAGACAAAACCGCAGCAATTTGCAAGAATTGAATCAATCAATATTCAATTCCTACGCCAGCGCCAGGTTTCAATATATCGCCCCACTGAAGGATGACAAGAAACCAAACCTAGACGATCTCCTTGCCCAGGCCGACAAAGAAGGAAAGAGCACTCCAAGCCTCGACGACCTACTGGCGGGGACAGAGGGTACTTGGTGCGAAAATCCTAATCCGGAGTCTAACCCCGGGGAGATAACCCAACTTCACACCGAAGGAGCAATGAATGAACGCACACTGAAGGGACTGAGAGATACAGGCACAGATGATATCATGAAGTCACTTAAGCCTGGTCAAGAGGAATCACTGAAAGTTAGACCAGATGGTACCATAGTCAATGGAAACCACAGAATTAAGGTACTTAAAGAGCGGGGAGTGGACGTCGACTCACTCCCTAGGGAGATTGTGAGGAAACATCTCCCAGAGGATGGATACTGGGATTGAAAACCATGGGCATGCGAGACAGGGCACTTGAAGCATTGAATTCCGAAAGGGGAGTGAAATTCGCGATCGAATTAATGTATGAACTCACAATAGCTTCCCGCTGTTCCAGGGCTGAAGCAGACGGTGACTATAAAACGCTATGCCGTCAACTCACTGGCTACCTCGAATTGCAACACCTCCTAACTGGCCTAATAAAGAGATCAGGGAAAAAGTCCGGCCCACTAGATGTGGACGTCGATTTCCTTGAAATCCTTCGAAACTGCGCCAATAATTATTCAGTAGAGGATGGGCTTTTTGTTTCTATTTACAGCACTTTGGAGCATCTCGAGTAACGTCTCGCCGCCGCAGCCACGCCCGTCAGCGTCACTCCACGCTTACTACGCGCTTAGCCTGTCCGAGGCCTGCTACTGACCCTGGTCACTAACCGACTCCGCCAACTGAAAGTACTGATCACATGCGGCCTTCCCTGTTCACCGTCGACCTGCCAGGCCTGGGGCAGCTGAGTACTATGGCCAGGCCCCGAGGCATGGACTGGCTCGATGATGAGATGAACGCCCTGAGCATCGCTGGCGTCGACGCGTTGGTCTGCGCGCTCACTCAGCCTGAACTCGACGAGCTGGGCCTCGCAATGGAGGCCCGGGCAGCGGTGGCCGCCGGGCTCCAGTTCGATTCCATCCCCATCCCTGACCGCACCGTCCCCGATCTCGCTACGGTCCTGCCCACATTGCGCGGTCTCGCCGAACGGCTACGCCAGGGAGCACACATTGCCATCCACTGCCGCTTCGGGATAGGACGTGCCTCCCTCCTCGGCGCCGCCCTCCTCATCCTCAATGGGGTCGATCCCGACACCGCTTGGAGCCGCCTCGAGCACGCGCGGGGGCTCCCCGTTCCCGACACTCCCGAGCAACGGCAATGGACGGTGAGTCTCCGCGGACAGGCAACCTGAGCCAGGGTTAAACTCATTGGCGATTGACAGATAGGGGAACGGCCCGCCCTAGTTCTCGTCGCCGTCTGGCGCCCGCACCGTCAGGGTGACCTTCCCGCTCTCCCCACCGGCAACGTCCTCGGGAGACTCTGCCTCGGTCACCGCGTCAATCGTGACCGTGTATCCGCTGTCCAGGGAAAACGAGTCTCCTGCCGACCCGGTGACGCCTTCTCCTTTCCCCTCGGGGTCGGACGCCTCAATGATGGAGAGGCTGGCCTCGCCCCCGCCTACATCCTGGACCCCGATGTGCAGGCCCAGCATGCGGCCCTGCGTGCTCTGAGCGATGGTCAGGGTCTGCTCTTCCCCGCTGCGGTACGTGGGTGTGGGGTTAACCGTCCTCGTTGAAGGAGAGGTGTAGGGACGTACCGGCTGTACCGGCTCCTCATCGGACGAACCGCACCCTGTGACCAGGACGAGAAGCAGCAGGCCGACACCGAGCATCGGCCGGTGGAGAGGGCGGTGGGCAGGGTTCGTTGACCACGGGGTGCTTCTACTAGCTGTCATAAGTGTTGATGTCCATGTAGGAGATGTGCTCGTGGAACTGCTCGATCGTCATGGTCACGTGGCTCGTGCCCCACGGATTGTAGAGGGAGACCTTCCCGTCCTTGACTTCGCGCACGATATAGGCATGACCAGGGGCTAGACCACCCTCGTGCGGCTTGAGGTCGTAGAGCTCTCCTTCTGCCTCATCCCGGGGCGGCGTTGCGAAGGTGACCGCCGTTCTCCGCCCGTTCACCAGACCAGCGAGGTCATCCTCGGTGATCTCCTCTACATCGTCATACGTCTTGCTGTCGTTGCCCGTGATCATCTCCATCGCGTTCGAGGCGAAGCCCCCTTCGGTCTCTCCGAAACTGCCCTCTCGCTCGGCGTACGCCTTCTCAAGGATGGCCGGCCACAGGACGTTGTCCTGAGGGGTGGAGAACGCTGGGTCGTTGATCTCGTTGACCACGACATCTGGGGTCACCGTGACCTGCTCGCCGGTGTCGGGGAACGTGACGGTGAAGGTTTTGTTCTCGTTCTCGGTGATCATGTCCTTGATGAGCTCCGGATGCTTTTCAGCGACGGCACCCATTCCGGCAAGGAGCCAGCAGTTACCGAGACCACCCTGGTTGACATGGTCCATGCTCACCTCACCGTCATCTCCCCACAGCCTCCCTTTGGGGAGCGTCGCGAATCCGAGGTCATCAGTCGGGTTGCCGTCCTCCTCGTTGGCGTCGTCGCCTCCGACGTCGTCAAGATCCGGCTCGACCAGGTCGGGATCGATCTCCCGGATCCGACGCAGCGTCTCCAGGTCTGCGTTGAGGAGGATCACCTCGCGTGTTTCGGGGTCGTCGAGGAGTCGTTCCAGTTCCTCGTCGGTGAGCGCCCAGTACGCGGCATTGATCTCCTCTGCCGACATCCCGGCGAAGATCTCTTCTGGATCGTCTGGGCAATCGAAGATGCAGGGAAGCAGGCTGTCATCCTCGTCGAAGTACTCCCGTATCGCTGTCACATCGTCAGTGACGGCTTCGAAGTGCTCTGGGGCTGGGTAGCCCTCCGGTTGTTCATGGGGGGTGAACCCACGATCTTCTGGAGGTGCTGCCGGTGCCGGCGCCCTGACCTCCTCTTCATCACCCGGCTGTGTGCTGTTCCCGGCCGCGTCCGTACCGCCGGGCTCTTCGCCGTTGGCCGGATCGGCACAATCCGCCGAGCCGCCATCCGCCGACTGAATCGAGCACAGGCCGGAGGCGTAAAGGGACTTCGCTCTCTCCGGGATCGAGCCGGCGAACAGAACCGCAGCGACCGCTGCGATCAGGAGGACAACGCCCCCGTATTCGACGAAACTCCCGCCGCGATCCCCCCTACCCCAGTTCCTGTGGGACCACGGATGAAGGGAGTTTGGGGGCATCACACGTCCATGAAGAGTAGCGGGGGATAGGGCTCGGGGGAGTTGCCAGCGCTTCACCCCTGCGCCAAGCTGCGGTTGCATTGCGTCAGACCGAGCCCTGGAACCCTAGCGGACGCACGGTTCGGGCACTTAGGGCCCACAGGCCCAGTTCGAGTCCCCAATGTCTTGGGTCCATGGGTTCGGCAGGTACCAGAGACCATGAGCCGCGTCCGTGCCGACCCACACCACGGCTGGAACACCGCGCGGCGTGCCGACTCAGGCACGGCCATCAGTGGGCTACTTGGTCCCGGCAGAACCCACCCAAGGAAAAGGAGGGCTTCACAGCCACATGAGCCGACAGCACACGCCTTGCCGGCAGCGAAAAGGCACCTCATCCTGGTCAGCCTCATCACGTACTAACCAGGGAACGTTGAAGTAGTGCGCTATTTCGAACCCGAAGACGTCGAACGGGACGCGCTGGAACGCGCGCTGAGACATGGGGGGACCGACGCGATCTGCTCCTCGCTGATCGGCCTGGTGTTCCACGACGGCAACTGGAAGTGGCTCCAGGACACGTGCCTGGGACTACTGACCCACGAGTCCGCGTCTGTCAGGAAATGCGCCGTGACCAGCCTCGGCCACATCGCCCGAATCCATCGGGCCCTGGAGACAGACGTCGTGGTCCCACGTCTCGAAGCCCTGCGCTCCAACACGGAGATCGGCGGCACCGCCAACGACGCACTGGAGGACATCTCCATCTTCCTTGCCTAGTCCTCGAGCCTTCGCGCAGCCTCACGGCGCGTTCTCGTCAACTGCGATCGTGCTCGTTGGTGGTGCTCTGGCGACAGCGGTCCCGGTCAAGTTTCGAAGCCGAGCACGGGCAGGTCGTCGATGCTGATTGGGGCTAGGCCCTCGATCTTGTACCCTTCCACGTCGTGGAAGCACTTCGGGAGACCACCGCGCCGGAGGAAAAACTTCACGGTGGTCCCGTGTATCAGGAAGTCCTCAGTGATGCCGGTAGACATCACCGCTCGCAGGTCCCCGGCTTCGGGCAGGTTCCGCGCTCGAAGCAGGCAAGAACCGGCGAAGAGGAAGCCACGGGCGACGACCTTGCTCAGATAGGTGTGGGGGTCACCGGTGAGGTCTTCGTCGTCGACTCTGATGTCGTTGACGTCGAGCTCGGCTTTCATGAGTTCCTCGGGGTCGGCTCCGGCGAGCCGTGCAGTCCAGGAAGGCGGAGGCCCGTCGGGGGTGAGGACCCCAGAGGAACTTCTCCCCCACTCACCTTCGGCGCATTCGCGTAGATCGAGGGGGAGCCGCGCTTCGCTTATGGGTTCGGCTGCCTCCAGCAGGCGTTTCATTCGATAGTTAGTGATCACGGCCATCGCTCACTGTCACATCCTTTGGCCCCAAGAACCCATCCCGCGGCCATCTCGCTTTCAGGCCCTTGAACGCCTGCTCCGTTCAGCGGCCTCGCTCGCGGCAAGATCCACAGATAATTCGGCGCCGATCCTCGCCTTCACATCTTCGCGTAGCCATCCACAAGCGCGCAGTGTGAGCGCCATGCCACGGCGCCCACACTGCGCCTGCCGGAGCTTCATGACCGGGATTAGGCCACGGGCACGTTCGTGATCGCTTCGAATCCGGGAATCTGCACTGTCACCTCGTTCACGGTGGGGTCGAGCCAGAACGCGAGCCACAGCGTGAGCGACTCATTCGGCGGAACCGTGACCCCTGACCCTTTAGAGGCCAGACACTTCTCATCGGAGCGACGAACGACCGTGTACCGAGTCTGGTCCTGCTCGTCAACTAGCGCGATGTCATTCAGTTGCCCGTCGCGCATGCTGCCGCAGTGGACGTAGGAGTTGAATCTCCCGGCGAGAACGGTCGAATCCTCGTTGGCATGGTTGATGACCCGGTAGCGCAGCCCTGTGAAACCACCGCTGGAGGACCGCTGTACGGATTCGACTGCGACGGTCAAGTCCTTGAAATACCTGGTCTCTTTACCCTCGGCGATGGGTGCGGGTCCGTGCTCGACACTCTCCGCTTCTGGGGTGGGGCTACTCTGCTGGTCTCCGGCCGACGCCTTCTCATCAGTTGCGGGGGCAGCATCGAAGGTGATCGTGACGCGGCGGTTCTTCTGCTTTCCCTCGTCAGTTGTGTTGTCCGCGACTGGCTCTCTCGAGCCGTGCCCCTCCGTCTCATAGCGGATGCCCGACCGCGTCACCAGTTCATCGAGCTTGTCCTGGACCGTCTCCGCCCGGGTCTCGGACAAGGGGAGGTTGTGGGAGTCGCTGCCGGTGTTATCGGTGTGCCCGTCGATCTTCACGAGGTCGGTGCCGGACGCCGAGATCTCCTCGGCCACCTCCTTCAGGGCTTTCTCCGCATCGCTTCGAAGGGTGGCTTTGTCCACGTCGAAAAGAACGTCGGACGCGAGGGCAACGCTGACCTGTTCCCCTGTCTCCTCACGGGTTGACCCGTCCTCCAAGTCCTCTCGGACCGCGAACAGGTCCACGACCTCTGGTTCTAGGTGGTCGTCGCGCAGAGGCTCCGGCGGGGCGCCGCCGTCGGTGACCGGGATGTCATGAACGACGCCGGTGATGGGGTTGACGACGGAGACAGTGTCGACCCCATCGGGAAGTGCGGGGTATCCGGCCCAGAAGTCCATGGTCTGGCCCGGCTCGATTCTCTTCGGGTCCCCGAACTCCTCGTACATCGAGCAGTAGCACGGCCTGGGGCGGTGTGTTTTGTCCTTCTCGTAGCGGATGGGCAGGTACTGTTTCTTGGCTTCCACATCGACCAGGGCGAATCCGGAGACGCTGAGGCTGTCCCCATTTCCGTCGCTGAGGGGGGAGTGGATGCTGACCTCCTCATCCCTGTCATTGGTGACCTGGAATTTGAGGATGGTGGTGTCGTTGTCAGCGTGTTCCAGCGAGAGGATGTCGAGCCGGGTGTCTTCCCCCAGGGAGGTCGGCTCCACGGTCATCGGCAGAACGCTGTCGGCCGCCGAGCTGTTGGTATCCCCTTTGCCGCTCTCGCCACTGTCCTGATCGGTCCCGCCTTCACCAGCCGAAGGCAGCAGACCGCACCCGGCCACCAGGAGCACCGTGCTGAAGGCCGCCAGGTAACGACAGCTGGTCGTTAGCATCCGATATCCGTCCGTTCCATTCAGTAGTCCCACGGAACCTCGCCCTGTCCGACCTGTGTGCACTTCGGGTCGTTCATGTTCAACAGGTCCCCGGCTGACGGCTTGCCGTCCAGCTTCTCTGTGCACATCCACGGCCACCATTGGCCGTCGCCGTCGTAGTACTTGTAGAAGTGGCGCACGTCTGAGGGGACGATCTCGAATGTCTCCGAGGTGGTCCCCAGGTCGGTGCGGATCTCGTAGCCTCCGTCGTCGTCCATGTCTTCGGCTTGGAGGCGGTCGAGGCCGACCGCTCTGATGCCGTGGGTCCCGAACTGCTTGATCGAGCCGACGTCGTCGACGTTCATCGTCACGATCGTTTGGCTCTCGGGCCGGTTCTCCTGCTCGGTGAGGAGGATGAAAAATCCCGCCTCGTCGATCGCCCACAGTTCATCGAAGTCCAGCTGCTCCGGAATGACACGGCCGGTAGCGCTTCCGGTCATGTTGTGGGCGATGATCTTGTCGTCGCTGTTGCGCACCATGTACAGGGCGACCATCCGGCCGGCTCCCATGTGGCTCTCGAGATCGACGTTGGTGAGGACCAGCCGGACCGGCTCCTCGCCCCGGTACACCAGGCCCGGCAGCACGTGCACCTCACCGTCGCAGCCCTCACACCCAGCAGCGGCGATCAGCTTCCGGTCGGCTTCGGGGTCCGGTGTGTAGGCGGCCGATTCGGTGTAGGGATCGTCGCCTCCGCTCTCGCCTGAGGCCCCGCCGTTTCCGGACGGATCGTCTGCTGGCGCCTGTCCACCGCCCGCCCAAGCCGGCAGTGGTGACCCTGTCGCCCGGTAGGTGATGCCTGCTGCCGTCCCCAGGGCAATGATGATCAGCAGTGACAGCGCCGCAGCGCTACCGACCAGGAGGCGTCGTCGCAGACGCCGCCGGGAGGCCTCCCGGAGCGCGGGTCCCCAGTCCAATGTCCCCGAATGCTCGACACCGTTCCATCCCTGATGCAGGACGTGGGTGACGATCGTCGCGCTGTCCCGGGTACTGGTGTCGTCGACGAGCGTGGCCTCAACCGCCAGGTGGGTGAGCTGCTGGAAGAGCTCAGTGGCGTCGGGGCGCTGGTCGGGGTTCTTGCTGAGCGCCCGTGCGACGAGCTCAGCCAGTCCCGGAGGCAAACCCGCGATGTCCGGCTCCTCGTTGAGGACCCGGTAGGTGAGCGTGTTGATGTCTCCCTGGCCGAAAGGACGTCGGCCCGTCGAGGCGAAGGCGACGAGGGCGCCCCAGGCGAAGACGTCGAGTGCTGGGCCGACTGTCCCCTGGTACGCCTCCGGTGCGATCCATCCGGGCGAGCCGACCAGACCGCCCGTGCGGGTGATCGCGCTTTCGTCCACGGCCCGCGCGATACCAAAGTCCAGCACCTTCGGGCCGTCGGGGGCGAGGATGACGTTCGCAGGTTTGAGGTCGCGATGGATGACGCCGGCCGCGTGGATAGCGCCGATGGCCTCGGCCAGGCCCAGCGCGAGCGCGACGACTTCGCCTTCGCCCAGCGGCCCGTGCTGGGTGACATGCGCTTGCAGGGTCGGACCAGAGAGGAAGGGCGCGGCGTACCACGGCTGTTCCGCACGGGTATCAGCGGCGAGCACCGGAGCTATGCAGGTCGCCTTGACGCGGCGCATCAGAGCGATCTCGCGGTCGAAGCGCGACCGGAACTCCGGGTCGGTGTCGAACTCGCCGCGGATCACCTTGACGGCGACTTGCTCCCCGGACCCAGTAAGTCCGGCGTAGACGACGCCCATACCGCCCGCCCCGATGCGGCCGACCAGCCGGTAGGGGCCGATGCTTTGCGGATCGGAGGGTGTGAGGCCGGGCAGTGAAGCTGGCCTGCTGCTCGTGGGGGAAGACACTGATCTCCTGGCTGATGACGATACGAGAGGAACCTCAGGTTAGAGACGTGCGATTACAGATCGGTTCCACACGTCGTGGGAAGCCAGCGCGGGGATCGGTGAACTCGGGGTGAGATTTGAATCACCGCGTTGAGTCATAGTTCACAGATCCTGCACGGCACATTCGCGACCGCATGGTGTCCTGCTATTTCTTCGTCGTAATGAGGAAAGAGGAACCCCGGACATCACGTGGGCGTCGAACTCGATGGCCCGAGCGGCTCACGGAGAACGTATGGAGGAGGACGCAACGTGCGAGGACGCCTGAGAGCGGTCGCAGCCCTGGGCTGCGCGGCAGCACTGCTCACGGGGTGCTCATTGAGCGCCAGCTGGGAAGAGGGCATCAACGGACAGGAGCAGGACTCCGAACATACCGATTACGGCCAGGGGCCCTACGTCCGCGAGGGGCTCTTCGGCGGCCACGCGTTTCCCGCCCGGGTCTCCGTCCAGCACGTCGAGCGGTGGCCGGACCGCAGCGTCCTGCGGTTCACCATGAACACGCTAAAGGAAACCGACAAGTCGTACATCTTCCAAATGAACGCCTTCAGCGGTGGTCTCACCGGCCGCAACTGGGCGTTCTCGCTCGTTGATCCCGTCAATCAGGTCCACTACGCCCCGCTGCTGAACGCTGAGGAGGAAAGCATCGGCAGCCCCATGCCCAACGCCTGGGTACCCGGGGCCGACTACGAGATCGAGGTCCACTTCCCTCCGATCCCCGAAGGCGTGGAACGCCTGTCGGTGCATGCGGTCGGGACCAACGGCGACTTCACCGGCATACCTGTGATCGATGGCGAGCCCCCGGAGAACCCGCCCTCGGACAGCAGCTCCCACGGCGACATCGAACCGGGTGACAACGTACGCATGAAGTTGCGCGACACCGAGATCGCCGGGGACCCCCAAGAACGGGTCAGTGACCTGTACTCGATCACCGACCGCCCTGACATGACGCAGGCCGACAGCCCCGAGGAGACCACCGTCGCGCTCCACAGCGATGTCCTCTTCGAACTCGACAAGGCCGAGCTGACCGACAAGGCCCGCACCGTCTTGGAAGACGTCGCCGAGGAAACGCGGTCCGAAGCCGACCCTTCCCAGCCGCCGATAACCATCGTCGGGCACACCGACGGCCAGGGCTCGGACGAGTACAACCAGGATCTGTCCGAGCGGCGCGCCGAAGCCGTCCACAAGGCCCTGGCCGAGGAGCTGGGCAGCGACTACATCTACAAGACCGAGGGCCGCGGCGCTACTGAGCCCGTCGCCGAGGAGACTGGCGAGGACATCGAGGAGGCCAGAGCCGCCAACCGCCGGGTCGAGATCTCCTACCGCATCCGGCCCGAGGCTGAACAGGGCTCAGCCAGCGACGGTGATGGTGCCAAGGATGGGGGTGGAGACAGGTCCAAAGATTCAGAGACCACCGACGGCCATGCGGCGCCCCCAGCGCCCTTCCGGGACGACGACGGCGAGATCCAAGCGACCGGCAGCGCCGAACTCCTCAACGGCGACGCTGGGTACGAGTTGAACGTGTACCCGATGTACCGCGACGGTGCCTATCTGGTGGGCGTCTACGAGCTGGTCCATGATGGTGGCGAGGGCTCAGTCCCCCACGTGATCGATCCGCTCGCCGACGACCGGCACCGCGGCAGCGACTTCACGGTGATGTCGGTGTCCCTACCGGGGGACGACAAGAACTTGCGGGGTGTTCGGATCGGTCCGGCACCCAAGGACGAGATTGACGACGCGGCTTACATCTCCTCCCGCGGCTACCCCTTCCCGAGCGATGGGGAGAGCCGACGGGTGTTCGCCTACTTCCCCGCGCCCGCAGAGGACGTCACCGAGGTCGACTTGGACGCCGGCCCCTTCGGCGAGTTCCCTGGGATCCCTGTCGCCTGAGGCGGGCTTGTAGCCCCGATCGGAACGGACTACCGGCTGGAGACGTTGGCGGATGATTTGCAGGCTCCAGATAACCAAGCATGAGAGAAAGAGGTAGAGCTATCATCGTGAAATCGGGATCCATTGATGATCTCCTCGGCTGGCTGGCCACGCGGGGCGTTGTGGACGTGGTGGTACCCGGGTACGTGGACCGCACATTGCATGAGGACAAGCCGTTCTTCAACGCCCAGAACTCCAGCCTGTACCTCGACACTGACGAGGGTTTGCTGTGCATTGCCGATCGGAAAACTCACGGCCAGCTACATCTATCCGTCACCGACTCCCTCACTGACGCCAGGACGGAAATCGAGGCCGTTTTGAACCATGACGACGGAGAGGAGTTCCTCCCCCTCTCCCTGGAATGGCAGTTCCTCGCCGACGGGCGCGACTTCAACACCCTGACCCGAGCCAGATACGTGCTCGGCCCCTACTCCCGACCCGACGAGGCCGTCATCGACAGTCTGGAGCTGGTCTTCGACGACTGCTGCTGCCTGTTCATCGAACCGACGTGGGACGGCCTGGTTACTGGCTCTCACGGCTCCTACGAGCACTGGACCAAGTACGTTCAGGGCCCCGCTATGGACCAGCGCCGCGAAGTGGAGTGGCGGCTATCTGGCTCTGTCAGCGGCAGCTGAGAGGCGCCTGGTCTCAGGTTGTCCCTGATAGTGCTCGGGTCAGAACACGTACACCCGAAGGCCCAGGACGACAGCTCGCAGTGTCCTCCCAGAGGAAGGAAACCGGTGAAATACGTCGGCGCCCACTGGAGCGCAGAGTCGGGGCCTACTTGTCGGACCCGCGGGAGTACCTCTCCCCCTTGCCCGAACTATTCCCTGAGCTCCCGGCCGGTGCTCGCGCCTACGCGGCCCATCCTGGCCACTACGACTACTACGCTTCAAACTGCGTCAAGGATCTAAAGCTCAGCCGCGTCGAGATCCCGCACGACCACGATGACGGCTTGCGCATCCGCTTTGCGCCCAATCCCTTCAAACACGACGTCGGTCTGACTGTCACCTACAGAGCCGTGATGTCGTTCACTGTGGAGAACCACGATGGGACCGAACTGGTGGGCCTCGGTGATGTCATGTTGGACGAGGTTCTGCCCCATCCTGACGGCTGCTCGCACGAGACCACCTTCATCGGTGGACGGATCACGGTCGCCTGTTCTGATCTCGTCGCTGAGTGGAAGTCGGCATAGAACCTGGCACTAGCAGCCAGCTCCGTCCGATCACCGGTTGGCAGGAAAATACTGCAGCTCTCCACCGTCGGAGATGAGAAAGGCATTCCAGCGCTCTTCTGGGGGAACGCCGCCATGAAGCGCCTCATGAGGCGCTTCGAGGAGCTCGAAGCCGATCGTGGAGAGGCGGAAGCCGACGTCATTGAACACGGCTCGTGCGATGTCGGCGAGCCATTCGTCGAGGGGGTGCCGCCACACCAACGACTTGAGCCCACCGTCAGGGCCGAAGGGGAAGGCACCGATCCGCGGGTCCACAGCTGTCAGGGCTCCCATGGGAATAAAGAAGCTCAGTAGCTCCGGAACGTCGTCATCATGGATGACGAAGCACCCGCACACGATCCGCTGTCCGCTCGGGTGGCGAACCACCCCCTTCAACTTCCCGGCATCGCGCAGCGACGCCACGGTGCACGGCATCTCCTGCAGCTCGCCAGGTCCGTCATATGTTGCGCCGTAACAGCCGTCAACTGCGGCTGCCCGCCACACAGACGTCAGCAGGCGTTGGAGCCGACCGTCGTCCGTATCGCCGAGTTCGATGTAGATCTCGTAGTGTCCGCCCGACCAGTCCGCATCCGTCATGATCACAGGAACGCTCATCGTGACAGTGAGGTTTTCTCAGCGAAACGCGGGCCAGGAAACCGGGCCAAGTTCGCGAAAGAGACAGGATCAGACATTGGGGAATCACCGCACACAGACGTGAAGCCCCTGATAGGACGGTTCTCTTCCACAAGATCGTCCATTGAACCAGAGGCCTCACGTTGGTCCCCTATTCTGCCACGCTCGACGTCCCCCGCCACGTGGTCGAGTTCCTCGCCCGGCATCTGGCCGCCCATCGCCGCAGAATCGCCACCCCGAAAGGTTCCCGGGCCCTGGGGCCGTTCCGCCAAGCCCTCTTCGCCCTGCGCTGGTTCCGCGAGGCCGGGTGCGTGCACCGCCTGGCTCTGGACGCGGGCATCTCCCAGGCCACCGCCTACCGCTACCTGCACGAGGCCATCGACGTCCTGGCCGACCAGTCCCCCGACCTGCACCAGGTCCTCCAACGGTGCCGCGAGCAGGGCATGGGCCGCGTGGTCCTGGACGGCACCCTCATCGCCTGCGACCGCGTCGCCGGGACCAACGAGACGGGCAACGACGCCTGGTACCCGGGCAAGGCCAAGCACTTCGCCGGGAACGTGCAGTTCCTAACCGCACCGGACGGCGCCCCGCTGTGGGTCGCCGAGGTCGAGCCGGGCTCACGTCATGACCTGGCCTGCGCCCGTATTCATGTGCTGCCCGTGCTCTACCCCGCTGCGGCACAAGGACTGCCCGCCCTGGCGGACGTGGGCTACCTCGGGGCCGGGATCGGAGTCCACACCCCGCTGCGCCCGCACCCGGACATTCCCAGCCCACTGACCACCGACAACCGTGCTCACAACCGTCTCCTGCGCAGCACACGCGCCCTGGGCGAGCGGGCCGCCGCCGAGCTGAAACAGCGCTGGCGGGCTCTCAAACACGTCACCCTGAGCCCGGGCCGGATCGGAGCCATCGCCCAAGCGGCCCTGGTCCTCAACAACGCATGGAAATAGAACTCGCTGAGAAAACCTCAGTGTCTCACCGCATTTGCTCGTGGTATTCATGGGAGCGCCATCCGGTGGAGTACAGCACCTGAATCCAGGGCTCCTCAGCCGACATACTGACGAAGCAAATTCCTCCAGTACCCAAGGCTTGATCAGCATGGATCGGCCAACCCCACACGAGATATCACGACTGCCAACAGACGGAAGATCTTCGCGGAATGGCTTGAAATAGGTCCCCTGCTTCCCTGAACACGTCAGGATGGACAGCTACTGAAATCGGGCGACGAATCGTCGTTGCTATTGATCTTTGATTAGGTGGTTGACGGGATCGGGTCTGGAGTCAGGTGAGCGGATCTGACGAAGCCAGCGAGGACATCCCGGCGTTTCTGGGCTGAGAGCAGATAGGAGCGCATGGCGTTCTCCAACTCATCCAGGCTGCGGTAGGCGCGGTTGGCGATACGCCGTTTGAGCTGGGACCACAGCGCCTCGACCGGGTTGAGCTCAGGGGCATAGCGCGGCAGAAGCACCACGGTCAGCCACTCCCGCGCCCCGAGGCGCCCGCGCAGCCACCTCGTCTTGTGCGAGGCGTGGTTGTCCCACACGAGCACGACGGGCCCGCCGCCGAGCCGCTGGTGCACCCGGTCGATGAGTTCGGGGAAGTCGTAGTGGGTGAATCCGGTGCGCGAGGTGGAGAACACCAGCCGCACCGCTTTGCCCTGGGGTCCGACGCACAGCCACCCGGTCGCATTCACCCTGGCCCGGGGGCCGCGGTTGACGGCGATCAACGGGGTGCGGCCGCGTCGTCCCCAGGTGCGCCGGACCGGCGGGTCGGTGCTGGCTCCGGTCTCGTCGGCGAAGACGATCCAGGCGCGCTGCTGTTCAGCGTGGTCTTTTGGCCTGCGGCCAGGTGGTGGTGCACCAGGTGGCGATCTCCTCCTCGTCGCGTTGGACGGCGCGTGCCGCGGGGACCTGCCAGGAGTAGCCCAGGCGCTGGAGCATGCGCCAGACCCCGGAGGGGTCGGCGAAGGCCGTGTTGAAGTGTTCGCTGATCAGGCGGTTGATTCTGGACAGCGTCCAGATCTGGTCGTCCCAGCCGTGGGCGGCGGGTCCTTGGTCGAGAAGGCGCAGCAGCCGGCGTTCCTGGTCGGCTTCCAGCAGGGTGTCGGCTCCGGCGGGGCGGGCGGCCAGGGCCTGGGTGCCTCCGGTTTTCCACTGCTGGTGCCACTTGTTCACGGCCTGCTTGGTGGCGCCCAGCAGGCGGGCGATCTGGGCTTGGGAGTGGTGGCCGGCCTCGAACAGGGCGGCGGCTTTCATGCGGCGGTCGTGGAGTTCGTCGGGAGTTTTCGGGGCGGGGGGAACCTCCATGCCTTATGACACCCCTGCCGAAGTCCCAGGTCAACCCCAAGATCAAAAATCAGTAGAGCATCTGAACGGCCCACCGGGAGTAGCGCTCTCTGATGTAGGTGACGGCCTCGCCGTTCGGCACTCCGTCCAGAACAGCGAGGCAGGTCAGAGCCGTGCCGTTTCGTCCGAATCCGCCGTTGCAGGCGATCTCGACACGTTCGGTCTCGGCTCGCTCCCATGCTTCGTGCAGCGCCTCGGCGGTCGCCGTTCGGTCGGAGTGCAGCCAGAAATCGGGCCATTTCAGCCATTGGCTTTCCCAGGCGAGCGGCGGCTGATGGCCGAGGAGGTAGGGCGCGAAGGTGGGCATTGGGCCTGCCGGAACGGGGCGCCGTAGTCCGCGGCCTCGGACGAGCCGACCGGAGGCCAGGCGCAGTACCCCCGCCGCAGTGGACTCCCACAGTGTGGTCACGGCGTGAGTGAAGTCCCCCGCCGACCGGTGGGACGCATACAGTGACCGGCGCTTTTCACGTGTCGGTGATCAGGCGATCGGCAATGTCGGACTCGCGGATTATGTGCTGGGCGTACGCGGGGGCACGTCGCCGCGACCGCCATTGACGGACCGGTTACGCTGCTCCCCATGGCGACCTGGGAGGACGTGGAGCGCATCGCGCTCGCGCTACCTGAGACAAGCGAAGGAACCTCGTACGGAAACACGGCGTGGCAGGTCAAGGGAAGAACGTTCACCTGGGAGCGCCCCTTGGCCAAGCGCGACCTGGCAGCCTTGGGCGACGCGGTCCCCACGGGTGCCGTGCTGGCGGCGCGCGTGCCTGACGTCGGCGTCAAGGAGTCGCTCGTCGCCACGAACCCCGACGTCTACTTCACGACGCCGCATTTCGACGGGTACCCGATCATCCTCGTGCAGCTCGACCGCGTCCCTGTGCCTGAACTGGAGGAACTGCTGGTCGAAGCCTGGCTCGAACGAGCGCCCAAGCGGCTCGCCGAGGAGTACGTGCGCGACAGGAGCTGACGAGGTGTGCCGTGCCCACAGCACGGCACACCGGAGGATGACGCCCGCCGACCGGGTCGCCGTGCCCCGCCGGGCACCGCTCCCTCCCCCATCAGGGTCACACCCGCGCCTCCACGGTCTCGGGTTCGGTCTCGGTCTCCATGACGACGGTGCCCGTCGCGCCGTCGATCGTGATCACTTGGCCGGTGGTGATCTCCTGGGTGGCGCGGCGGACGCAGATGACCGCCGGAATGCCGTACTCTCGGGCCACCGTCGGGCCGTGGGCGATGGTGGAGCCGGTCTCGGTCACCAGGCCGCCCGCCGTCATGAACAGCGGGGTCCAGCCGGGGTCGGTGGTCGGGGCCACGAGGATCTCCCCGGGCTCGATGTGCGCCCCGGCCGGGTCGCGGATGACCCGTGCCCGGCCCGTCGCAGTGCCGGGCGCCGCGCCCATCCCGACCAGGGCCCCTTCCTCAGCCGGGGGAGGCGGCACGATGGACTCGATGTCGGTGCCGTCGGACAGCATGGCGGCCGGAACACTAGTACGCCGCAGTTCACGTTCGTGAACGGCCCGGCGCTCCGCGACCAGTTTCCGGTGGTCGGCTCCCTCGTGCACCGCGGCGTGCGCCTCGCGCATTTCCAGGAACATGATGTCGTCGGAGCGTTCGAGCTGGCCGCGTGCGACGAGGTCCTCCCCGATCAGCAGCAGCTGCTTGCGCATCTCGTAGTACGGGATCAGCCAGGTGAACTTGACGAGTTCGCGCAGTCCGGTGAGCTCGCGTGAGCGGTGCATGAGGAAGGAGGCGATGCGGCCGCGAACCGGGCGGCGGCGCCGCGCCCGCCGGGACAGCTCCTCGATCATGGCCTCGGCCTTCGCCGCCGCCCGTTGGAAACGGCGGTCAGGGGCCTGCTCGGGGGCGTCGAGCCGCAGGTAGTTCGCGATCGTCGCGAAGAGCGGCGCGGGGTCCTCACCCCAGCGCGGGACACCGATGTCGACTTCGCCGGCGGCGCGGTGGCCGTAGGTCTCCAGGAACGCGGCCAGCCCGATGTCGGGCAGGGTTCCCTCGCGATACCTGGCCGCGAGTACCTCGGGTCGGGTGGTCAGCAGCAGCTCGCGGTGCTTTGTCGCGTTCTCGGCCAGCCGCCACAGGGCCAGGTCCATCTCCGTGGTGACGTTGTGCGGCATCCCGCCCAGGGTGGTCTCCACCTCTCCCTCGGTAGCGATGCCTCTGAGTAGTGTCGATGGCACCACCGACAGGAGAATCCCGGCGATCGTGGGCCCAAAGGTCTTCAACAGTCCCGGGCTAACGATCATGTCGGCTGACGTCTCCGTGACGAAGCGCAGCCGCTCGGCGGCGGTGGCCGATTGCCCAGGGCCCCGGCTCACACTCCTGACCTCTTCGACGCCACGGAACGCGCGGGCGCGGGCCGCCCGCGGGCGGGCGATGGCATGCGCTACGCCGGCAACCATGGGGGGCGCGAGCCGAAGTGTCACCTTGAGCGCGCTGCTCGCGGAGAAGGGCAGCCCTCGGCGCGGGGCGAAGCGCGCGTCGTCGAGCATCTGCTCGATCGCCGACCGCACTCGTGGCCCATAGATCGCCATGCCCTCGGGGAGGCTGTCTCGGGTCAGCTTGCTGTGCATGACGTCGGTCAGGTCCATGTAGAGCCGTCCGCCGATGACGGTCACAGGCGAGGAGCTGCTGTACGGATCGATCTTTATGCCGTAGTGGCGACACCACCGCGCCAGCATCACCATCATCGTCGACACGCCCATATGGGTGAACGGGCGGAGCATGCCCTGGATGTTGCCGACCTCCAGGTACAGGCGGGGCTGCGGCAGATCGGCGGGCTCAGGAAGCGGGAAAAGCGTGGTGATAGGGCGCGACTGCAGCAGCCAGAGGGTGCCGTCGCCGTCGAACGCGAACTCCACGTCCTGCGGCGAACCAAAGCGCTCCTGGAGGCGCTCCCCGGATTCGCGAAGTTCGTCGAGCTGGGCGAGGCTCAGGCAGCCATTCTCCGCGACAGTCGGCCCCGTACGGCTCAGGACATAGTGGTCGGCGTCGACAGTGCCGTCGACCACCGAGGTCCCCAGCCCGGTGGCGGCGTCGACGACCATCTCGGATCGGCTGCCCGTCAGGGGGTTGGCCGTGAACAGGACACCGGCCGCACGCGCATCGACCATGCGCTGCACCACGACCGCCATGTGAACGCTGTCGTGGTCGATTCGGTTCGCCTCGCGGTAGGCGATCGCGCGCTCAGAGTTGAGCGAGTCCCAGCACCGACGCACGGCGGTGATCAGGTCCTCGGTGCCCTCCACGTTGAGAACGGTGTCCTGCTGGCCGGCGAAACTGGCGTCGGGCAGGTCCTCGGCGGTGGCGCTCGACCGCACCGCGACGCGCCCACCGCCCATGCGCTCATAGGCTTCGACAAGCTCGGCCTCCGGGAGGACACCGGATGTGTGGGAGGCGGTCGTCAGGCAGAAGCCCGGCGGAACCCGTTCGCCCGACGCGACCATCTCACCGAGCCCGGTGGCCTTACCGCCCACCAGCGCGATCATGCTGGCGTCGATCTCAGTCAGGCTGATCACGTTGTTCATCCCGGAGCCTCCTTGCGGCCTTGGCGAAGATCTCCATGGAGTGGAGAACGACCTTCTGCTCGTCGTGGGTCATATGGCCCCATAGCGCCATCTGCGCCTCGACGCGTGCGACGCTGATTCGGTGCAGGGCCGCTACCCCGCCTTCGGAGAGCCGCACCCGTCTGGCGCGGCGGTCGGCGTCGTCCTCATAGCGCTCGACCAGGCCGCGTCGCACCATCCGGTCCACCAGCCGACTCGTGCGCGACTCCGAGCGGCCGATGAGCGCGGCCAGCTCTTTCACGGTCGGATCGGTGTCCTCGTCCAGCAGACCGCGCTCTCGGTCCAACAGCTGCAGGAGCGCGATGTGGATGATCGACAGGTCGTCGTCCTCCTGCACGCGCAGCAGGCTTGGCATGCTGTCCCGCTGCATCGAACGGATCAGAGCGATCAGGTGCTCGCGATCATCCATATGCTTATCCGCATCTATTGCCTAATCGCAGCCAATTTACTCCTTGGGCCAGCGGCGCTCCAGACCCCAGTGGCGGCGGTAGGGAAGACTGTCTCCGCGGTGAGGTGCGTAGCCGCGGGAGGCGGGCGACGACCAGCGGCACGAGGCCGGGCCCTCGCGTTGGACCCCGACGCGACACCCGTCAGGGAGGACGTGCTTCGCGCGCACCGTCCGCTACCGCGGGGATTCCGGTGTGTCCACCGTAGAAGCCTCGGGAGCGGAGTCCCGGTTGCCGCCTGACGGTGTGACCGCGGCGATGACGCCGATGAAGACGACGGCAATGCCGACCAGGGTGTAAGGCGACGGCGACACCCGGGGATCGAACAACTGGATGAGGTAGGTCAGGACCGGATTGCAGTTGGTCATCGCCAGCACGACGAAGGGGGCCGCGTGCCGTACCCCCACCTGGAGCAGCCCGAGCGGAAGCGCCAGCCCGACGGCACCGAACGCGACGATCAGCCAGGCCTGCTCCCCCACGGCACCCCAGTCAACGGGGACGGTGAGGCTCAGCAGGCCGCAGCCGACGATGGTGGCGTAGTTGCGGTGCGCGAGGATATGGCGGTTGGACCAACCGAGGTCGACCAGCCGCCGCGCGAACCACGTCAGCAACGCCATGCACAATCCCGATCCCAGCACGGCCAGGAGGCCCAGCAGCGTACCGAATCGGTCCGGCGCCTGGAACCCGGAGTTGCCGCTCGCCGAAACCCACCCCAGAAGCACGCTGCCGACGATGATGGTCGCGGCACTGGCCCACTCCCGCCGGCTCCGGCTCCAGTGGCGGCCGACCAGCCCGGCCAGCAGGAGCCCGAACACCGGCGACGCGCCCGTTTGCAGCGCGCTCGCCAGCGCGGGCTCCAGGTACTCCAAGCCGGTGTAGAGCAGAACGAACACCCCGGCCGAAGCGAGGTTCAGACCGACGACCGCCCGCCACGCCGGACCGTTCATCGAGGGTTGCGGGCCGCGGTTGGCGACCCCGAAGATCGCCGCGGCGACGGTGAACGTCAGCAGCGCCAGTACGAAGGGCGGCACGGTCTGCACGACCCCGCCGAAGACCACGTTGCTCGTCGCGATGAACGCCGAGGCGCCGGCCAGCGCTGCCACCCCGCGGGCATGATGGCTGTGCCCGTTGATCACTGATTCGTCCTTTCTCGGATGTCAGACAGCGGCCGCGGGTGCCGGTCGCACGTCGAACAGCGCGCCTTCGTCGCTCCACGCACCGACGCGGGCGGCGTCCGCCTCGACCACATCGGCATCGGAGTGCAGCAGGTAGACGAAGCCTCCCCGTCCGGTGGTGTCGGTGGAGGGGCGCACGGCGTTGCCGGCACGCGGAGCGCCGAAATAGCCCGCGAAGGAGGGCAGCTGCCCGAGGTTCCGACAGCCCGCGTCATCGGTGATGACTCCCTCGTGCGGGAAGTGGACCCACATGATCTTGAGGTGGCCGGTCGGGCGGTAGGGCCGCCGGAGGCGAGCGCGAAAGCCGTCGGGGTCGCACATGGCCATCGCCGTGAGCACGGGCTGCGTGCCCCGAGGACCTTCCGGAAGGGTCCGCTCTCGATCGTGGCCCCCATCGGCCGGGCGTTGGTCTCCACCGGCCTCGGCCCCTCCCGGGTGACCTTCAGTTCGTTGTGCGCCGGGCCGTTGCGGATGCCGACGGCGTCCAGAGCCCGCTCGTTGTACTCGATCAGCGGTTCCAGCACGTCGCTGTCCGGGGTGAGCAGGTAATGGTCTGTGAAGGTGATCCCGCTGCCACCCCGCCGCTCATGCGTACCGGGGACGAACTCGAAGCACCACGCGTCGGTGGTGAGGTGCCGAACGGTGTTGACCACGTAGATCGGCCCTTCCAGGAACGACTGGGCCACGGCGGTGTCATTGCGCAGGCCGAGGAAGTTGACCTTGCCGACGATCCGGGTGACCGCGGCGAGTATGTCGGCGGCGCTGGCGAACACCTGGGTGGCGATCATGGTCCCGAGATTCCACGAGCCGAATACGAGGAGTCCCGTTGTCCAGAAAGCGAATCGGCGGTGGGCTCCGGGGGTGTGGGCCATGGCCATCGCGGCGCTTTCGTCGCTGACCAGGTGGGCGGCCGGCAGCAGCCAGCGTCAGCCCGCGCCGCGCAGCGATGGGGTTGGCCCGAAGCTGTAGAAGAGGTTCCGGCTGCCGAGCGGCACCGCGGTCACCGCGGCGGTTCCGCCGGTGCCGCCGGCACGGAGCACGCCCACCAGGCCGAACTGCGACGCGCCGCTGTACATGAGGAGCGACAGTGCCTGGGTCTGCCAGATGGCCAGCCCCGAACCCGTCGCCAGTGTGCCGTACGAGACGCCGTAGGCCGCCACGGCCAGGGCGAGTGCGGACGCGTCGCGCACCACCGTCCGGCCGGGCCATCGGCCCGTGTCCGCCTCCACCACGGAGATCGCACCCCCTCGATCGAAGTAGGTCGAAACTTGAGCAATGACATTGACACGTCATTAGAGGCCCATATGATGACATACGCAAGGCATCGAAGAGAGATATGATGACGACAAGCCTCGACTACGGCGAGCTCCAGTACGGCTGGGAGCTCGCCTACCAGCACCAGGACACCGAGCAGCCGCTGTGGCAGGAGGCGGCCATTCCGGTCATCGACGACGCGATCGAGCCGCTGAGCTCCGCGGGCGCGCGTTCGGTCGTCGACCTCGGATGCGGGGACGGCCGCAACCTCGCCGCACTCGTGGCCGCCGGGTTCAGCTGCATGGGGGTGGACATCGCCCCGACCGGGCTGGCGCACGCGCGGACGACCGCTCGACCAGCGTTCCTGCTGCGGGCTGATGCCACCGACATCGGCCTGATCGACAACCCGGTGGACGCTGTGACCTGCTTCGACGTGTTCGGGCAGATCCAGGATCCGAGCAGCCTGGTCAGTGAGGCCCGCAGGATTCTGCGTCCCGGGGGGCGCTCGTCGTCAACGCGTTCACCCACGAAGACGGCACGTACGGCGAGGGCGAGGAGATCGCACCCGCACACGTTCGCCTACAACGACACGCTGTTCCGCTACTACGACGAGGACAGCATCCGCGAGCTGTTCGCCGAGTGGGAGGTCACCTCGCTGTACCGCCGGAGCTGGGACGACCCGCCGCACGGCGACTTCCGCCCGTACCCGCACCGGCACGACAACTGGATCGTGCTCGCCACACCGCGCTGAGGAGGCCGGGTTGCGGACAGCGCGCGGCCACGCCATACGACGCCGTGCCAGCCATCCCGCACGGGGACGACGGCGCCTTCTCCCCCGCATGAGGCGCCGACACGAACGCTCCTACGTGAGACGAAAGGCAAGGATGTGACCGCCAAGACACTGGATCGTGTCGACGGCTTCGGCCGGTTGGTGAGCGACACACCGACCACCCGCCTGGATATCACCGTCAACGACATTCCGCGCACACTTCGGCTCAAGCTGGACGGACACAACATCGGGGGTTCCATCAAGGCCCGTACCGCCTACGGGCTGGTACGCGACCTCGCCCAGCGCGGGCGCTTGGAGCCGGACACCGAGATCGTCGAATCCACCTCGGGAAACCTGGGAATCGCCCTCGCGCTGATAGGCAAATATTTCGGCGTCCGCGTCACGACGGTGGCCGATCCCCTGATCACCGACGGGGCATTGCGCCGACTGCGTGAACTCGGCGCGCGTGTTGAAATGGTGCACGAGCAGGACCAGAATGGCGGCTACCTGCTCAGCCGATTGGAACGCGTCCGCCAACTACTCGACGGCGACCCACGACGAGTATGGACCGACCAGTACAACAATCCCGCCAATCCGCGCATTCACGAGATCACCACCGGTCCCGAGATGAGAGAGCGGGGCGCCCGCGACCTCGATGCGGTATTTCTGGCCATTTCCACCGGTGGTACATTGGCCGGAGTCAGTGCCGACATAAAGCAGGCCAGTCCCTCCACCTCTGTCGTCGCGGTAGATATCGCCGGATCGATTGCGTATCGTGGAGCGGCAGCGCCTCGCAGAGCCAACGGAATCGGTGCGAGTCGGCGCTCGACATTCCTCGAAGACTGGATGATCGATGACTTCCGCTCGGTCACGTTGGCCGACATGGCCGCCTCGTGCCGGGCCATGCTCGACGAGCACGGACTTTACCTGGGCGCTTCGTCAGGTGCTGTGCTGGCCGCGTGTTTCCGGTATCTGGCCGACAATCCGGATGCCCGGGACGTCTGCTGCCTGTGCCCCGATCTCGGCGAGAAATATGCGAGCACCAGCTACAACACGGCGTGGCTGCGGTCCGCTGGATGCTCGGGGAGGAACTTAGTCAATACCGGATTCCCGTCCGCGCCAGTGGCTAGCGCCACGGGTCGGATGCACGGGGGAACGGCGAGAACGCACCGCAGGCCGTTCTGGCAATATAATAAACAGCATCAACTCAGAAGTAGCAGGTAACCATGCGCTCGGGGGTTGTATCAGCATTGTTGGATAACTAGAAGCAAGGCGGCGTAAATAAATGACAGGACGGCTGGAACACCTCTTCTTCGGGGACTTCGGACCGGAGCTCACAGAAGAAGCCATCAAAACCGCCAGGACGAACCCTGGTGTATTGGTCAACAAAGTCAGCGAACACGAGTTCGCTATGTTGATCCTGCTCTGCGAGCTCGGCTCAGATATATTCCGCGAACCGGATGATCGGCCTGATCTCACCAGCCTGTGCGAACGTTTCGCCAGCGATTCGATCCTCTACATCGGACGGATCCTGCCGCGAGCAATCGAGGCGATAGGACTGCTCCGCGACGCAGTCGCGGAGCAGTCCGTAGCGACCGTGATCGAGGTGTGCGACCACGCCAGCCAGGGATGGCCGGACTATGCCGAGACGGTTTTCCCGACCGCCTTCTGGCAGCTGGCCCGGACGATGTCCGCGGACACCCGCCTCACGGAGTTCCAGGACACGTCCTACGTGTTGTGGCTCCGCGGTCTCGCCGCTGCCAAAGAGGGGGACGGAAAGTCCGCCCGTGAATTCTTGGAACGTTCTCTGCGGCGCTATCGCGCCTATGACTACTACGCCGATACGGCGTGGTTGTACTCCGACCTGGTCCTGATCGACATCATGCTCGGTCTGCCGGATCGGGCGACCACGGCAGCCGAAGAGCAGCGCTCCTACGTGGAGACCGTGCTGCGTGAACGCACGGCCTCGGCATCCCAGCCGGAACGCGTCGCCTTCCATCTCGGTGACGTCCACTCCGGCCGCTATCAGACCTTCGTCGAGCAGGCCGTCCTCCGCGACCCCGTGCTCCGGGACGAGGACGCGGGGCTGCTGTGGCGCTACGTCGGGGTGAGCGAGTCACTCCTGAGCGCGGTCCGGTGGCAGTCGCGCAGCCACCTGGAGAGCGCACTCGACCGGTTCTCCAACGGCTGGCGGACGTTCCTGGACTCCTCCTATCCGGACATCTTCGCCCGGGTCGGCCGCGCCGCACTCGGCGAGCGAAACGACGCCAACGTGTATCTCCCGGTCGACACGATGTGGCGGCACCTGCTGCTCATGTATCGGCGCAAAGTCGAACCGCCGACCCTCTCCTCCGCCTTCCAAGCGGTCCAGGAGCGGCTGCGCAACGCCGGGCTGTCCGCCGAGCTCGATGTCCTGCGTCTGGATACCACGCTGCTCACCTGGGCCCTGCACGGGCGGGACAGTGCCGCGGAATGGTGCGCTCCCCACGTCCACGGGCTCCGGAAACGCGCCCCGGCGCTCGTCTCCGCACTGATCGACGCGCTGAACAGTACCGACATGGACACTCCGGTGACCGCGGCAATGACCTACCTGGCCGAACGCGCCAAGTACCCGGTGCCGGACTTCGCGTCCATGCTGGAACTCCTCAGCGCGTGGCAGTTCCAGCCGGACACCGTCAACCGCGTCGAGATCTCCCTGCACGGGGACGAACTGTTCGTCGACGGATTCCGTGTCTACTCCCACTGCCCGCCCGCCCTGCGCGCGATCCTCTCAGCGCTCGCGTCCGAGCTCGACCGCAGCAGGGAACGTGGCGAGGAGCCCGCCTTCCTGCGCGCCGGCGAGCTCGCGCAGAGCACCGGACGCTCCACGGCCTCGCTAGTGCAGGCGATTCGACGGTTCCGTATCGCCTGCACGGACGTCATGGGCGATGCGATCGGCCAGGATGACGTGCTCCAGGGACGGCCGGGGTACCGGCTCAATCCCGCCACCGTCAGCTCGGTCATGTGGTATCCGGGCACGCAGTAGAAATTCAGCACCCAGAAACCAGGAGAGAACGCGTTATGAATTCACCTGAACCCGCGGTCTTCACCGACTACAAGTTCGTCGTGGCCCTGAAGGCCAAGCTGGATCCGGGGATCGCTCTCAACGCGGCCAGCCACCTCGCCCTGGGGCTGGTGGCGCAAGCCGCACGCAGCGGCGACGATCAGCTCGCGCACATGTCATTCCTCGACTTCGCCGACGCCGACGGCGGAAGCCACAGCCCGATCTCCGGGCTGTCTTTGGCCGTCTTGCAGGGCCGCCCCGCCTGGCTGCGCCGCCTGCGCAATGAACTGATCGCGGCCGACGTGTGCTTCACCGACTTCACGTCCGATATGACCGGTGACACCTACCGCGAGCAGCTGGACCGCATGGCGCAGACCCTCGAAGAAGCTTTGGACTACTACGGCGTCGCGGCGTTCGGAAAGAAAGAGATCATCGATCCGCTGACCAAGAAGTTCTCCCTGTGGCGGTAAGGAGGCCCTCCCCGTGTTCCCCTTCCATGTGGATATTCTCCGGCTCACCACCACCCGCCAGTCAGGACTGGGTCTCTCTCGCTATCGATGCGGAACATGCGATACGGCCGTGATGCGCCCACGCGAGGGTCGGCACGCCAGGTGTCGGTACGGTTCCAGGTGCACAGTAGGCACGACTTCCGGTGATCTTGGTCTGCCGAAGACCCTGATCATCACAACAGAAGACCGTGCCTGCCCGGCCGACCGCAAACCGTATCCGCCTGGCGTGGCGGCCTCTCAGCGCCCGAGCGTGTGGGTAATCAGGTACACGTCCGCCGAATCATCGTCGGGGTAAAGGACGATCCCTTCAGTATGCGTCCCCGTCTCCTGGTCGACCGCTGAGCAGCCGCGTACGTTGTCGCCTGCGGCAGTCACGGCGTCGGCATCGATTCCGAGCTTCTCCCGCTCCTCCTCGGACACGCCCTGGGAGCGTGGAAGCCAGTTCCCGACCTCCTCGCACACCTTCTCGGCCTGCTGGGAGGTCGCGGAGAACAACACGTTGTAGACAACGTTGCCCTGATCGTCATATTCGGCGGTGATGTCCGGTTCCTTGATGCCCTCGGGAAGGGGGACACCGGAGTACTCGGTAAACGCCTTGGGGGATGTGTCGATCTCGGTGGTCGGCTCCTTGGGCTCGTCCCCGCCCACTGCGCATCCGCCGACGAGCAGGCTGAGCAGAAGCCCCGCTGCGGTGGTGCGCATGCAGACCCGTCGCCGCATCACGAGGGCTCTTCCCGTAGTCGTGGCCTTCCAGCTGCTGTGCATGGCTTTCTCCCGCCGCTTCAGCGGCGGGAGAAAGCCACACTCGACGTACGATGCCCCTGTGGCGGGCCTGCGACGTTGGATGCTGTCAACGTCGCTCGAATGCGGGTTCTGGGGTGGAACTGATGTCGGGTCCGGGATTGCACCCGGCAGGCGGGAAGTGATCGGTGTCACTCCGCAGATGGCTGTGGCTGGACCAGTCCATCCACCGGCACCGTGGCTCGTCGGCTCCGCGCGCCTCATGTCGGCCAGAAGAGCGCGATCGCCGTCCCCACGAGGATGAACAGAACTCCGAGGCTGATCCCGACCACCGTGCCGACGATACTCGACCGCCCCGACCCGACCCAGATCGACGTCGGAGCTGACGCGTCGTAAATCACCTCGACCCGCTGGCCAGGTTCGTAGCGTGTGGTGCTCGTCGCGATGGGCGACCGTCGGTGCACCTGCCGCCCGTCGGGAAGATCGAACAGTACGGTGTAGGCGTTCACCCACCCCGTCGCTGATGGGGACGTGGTGTCGAGGTTGCGGTGCGTGTTGGAACCTGCTGGCTCCTCCCAGGAGTGGGTGAGCGTGGCGATGGCGCGTGCGGGAGAGCGCCGCAGCTTGCTGGTGTCCCCCGCGAACCAGATGCCGCTGATCAAAGCCAGCAGACCGGCGAAAATGAAGATCCCGCCGGACACCACGTTTTTGGCGTCCCCGAGGGCATCGCCGAAGAGCGCCAGAGCGAGCATCGCCACGACGATCGCGGAGAACAAGGCACGGTGCACCACCGAGCGCATAGGAGACTCGCAGCGCGGCTGCGGGGCGCCAGGGATCGGGTGGCGGTAGGGGTTGTCGGTGATCTCCACGTTGGAGGGGTCGTCGGGATCGAACCGAATGGGGACCCGCCAGCCCGGGACGGGGACGATGCCCCCAAAGCCCCTCGCGTGTTCGCTCGTGTACTCAGCGCCGGACGTAGTGCGGAAGCGGAGGGTAAAGGGGTGCTCCACGCGTCGGGGCGGGTCGAGCGGCCCGACCGCGGCAACCACAGCCTCCGCGGTCACCCCATGGCGCTGGAGTTTTTGCTTGCGCAGCCGAGCGAATATCGACTTGACCACGTTGTATGCGATCACCGCGGCGATGAGACCCCAGATCAGTAGCGAAACGGGATCGACGTCGGACACTACTGCCACCGGTCCTCGGGTCGTGGGGGAAGGAATCGCAGGCGATCGTACCGTCACACTGATCGGCGATCGGGATCAGACCGGACTGGTCGGGCAAGGCCCGCCCGTAGAGCTGCCACCCATGGGACCGGTGGCAGCTCGGGCCGCTGCGGTCAGGTGCGCATCGTTCGGATGGGCTGCCATCCGAGGAGGGCACCGGCGAGGGCCGCGGCGTTCCAGGCCATCAGCCCACCGGCTACGGCACCGCTGGCCACACCTGTGAACACGAGGTTGTTGACCAGGTAGACCAGCGTTCCGGCCACCGGGATGGCGAGGCAGGCCTGCGCGCTGCGCGAGGTGCTGAGTCGCCCTTCACGGGGGCGGTGGACGATGGCCGACACCGAGGCCGTCATGAAGTACACCGTGGGGCTAACCGCGGTTTGCCAGGTCACTGCGGTCCAGAGCGCCTCCAGCTGGAGCCGGAAGTGGCACTCCGTCTCCAAGCCGATGAACTTGAAGGCCTCACAGATGCTGTCCTTGATGGTGGCGACGATCTGGTTCGGGGTTCTGTCGAAGCCGGTGGCGAGAATGGCAATGACGATGGCGTCGATGGTGAGGACGACAGCGCCGCACTCGACGAAGCCAGCGCCAGTGTCAGAGCGCGTGTACATCCCACGCTTTCGCTCCCAGTCATGAGCTCCCGCCCGCTCTAGGCCACCGTTGGGAGAGCCGAAAGGCGCGGTCCACGGGGGGATCTAGCTCTCGCTCAGGTGGCCATGTCAGCTCAATGGCACACGACCTTAGTGACAGTCGGGAAATTCGTTGAGGCAGGTGATCGGCGGCGTGATCCGTAGGTTCTCCTGCGGCCACGAAGAAGCTCCTAATAGATGCATGGGCGCCGACTCCGTATAACCGGACCAGGAGTGCCGGTGCCAGTAGACCGCATCTGCCGGCGACGCGCCAATATTGACTCTGGCACGGATTTGATGAAGTGCCTGCGGACGTCCCTCCGGTCCGGCAATGATGCGGGGTGTCGATCTCGTCCCTACTCGCCCTGCTCTTCCCACACCTGGTCGCACTACGGATCGACAACGCCTTCCGCGGCGACCTGTCAATCCGGGTCACGGTGGCGACCACGGCCCTCGCAGCCGCCTGCCCCTCTGCACAATCCCGTCGAGGCGGGTGCACAGCCGCTACGGCCGCCGTCTGACTCACGCCCCCGTCTGCGGTCAGGAGCTGCTGCTCCCCCTGCAGGTGCGCCGGTTCTTCTGCGACGAGCCCTCCTGCGAGCGCAAAATCTTCGCCGAGCAGGTACCGGGTCTGACCACCCCCTATGCCCGCCGCACCCCTGCCCTGGCTGTGGCGCTGTGCCGGATGGGCCTGGCGCTGGGTAGCCGGGCGGGCTCCCACCTCACCTCCCGCCTGGCGGTACCGGTCAGCCGGATGACGCCGCTGCGCCTCATCCGCGCGGTTCCCAACCCCGAGGACCGCCTCGTTCAGGCCCTGGGGGTCAATGACTTCGCCCTGCTCAAAGGCCACGTGTACGGAACCCTGCTCATCGACGTCGGCACCCGTCGCCTCATCGACCTGCTCGACGAGCGCTCGGCCCAGGCCCTGCCCACCTGGCTCACCGACCGTCCCGGCGTCGAGTACGTCTGCCGGGACCGCGCCGGATGCTACGCCGACGGCGCCACCCAAGCTGGTCGGGGGCGACCTCCCGAAGGTCGCGGAGGGTCCGCACATCTACCTGGCCGAGCGTGATCTCGCGGACGCCCTTCTTCCGCAGGAGCTCCCTGATCTCCTCTCCCGTCAGGGCCCAATAGAGGGCGTTGAGCTCGCCGGGGGCATCTCGGCCATGATGTGGCGGGGATCTCTCGGGCAGTCCCAAAGGCAGAAGTTTCAGAAGCCCTGGTCCAGGTACTCGCGGATTTCGTCGATCTCGTCCTAGATCGCTTCGAAGTCCCCCGAATTCGGGTCGTTGGGCGGGGCCGGCCACTCCACCCGTACTTCCTCCGGCTCGGTCTGCGGGGCCTGTCCCTTCCCCTCACCGACGTTTTGGCTATGCGGGCCGTCGTCCGCACAGTCCTCCAATGAAGTGAGGCTCTTCCGGGGCCCTTTGTCGCGAAGACGGCCGAATGGAGCGCGAGGTTTTAGGGGCGCGGGAACACAGCGGGTTCCTTCGGGGGCAGTGCTAGCCAGCACGCGGCACCGGCTCCCAATGCGCCGCACACGAACTTGCCCACGATGACGATCCCGGGGACGTCACCCGCAGCCCCGATTGCCGCCGCGGCCAGCAGGGCGACGACCGGCGGGGCGAGCACCACCAGCGTTCCGAGTAGGGAACGCAGCTGGCCGCGCCCCAGTGTCAGCGCTGCGAGGAGCACCATCGCGAACATGAGCACGAACTGGGGGAGCGCGAACCAGGCGAGGCGCCCAGACGTGCTTTCCAGTTGCTCTACTGTGGCCAG
This sequence comes from Nocardiopsis rhodophaea, assembly GCF_039530945.1. Taxonomy (NCBI): domain Bacteria; kingdom Bacillati; phylum Actinomycetota; class Actinomycetes; order Streptosporangiales; family Nocardiopsidaceae; genus Nocardiopsis; species Nocardiopsis rhodophaea. Next base: position 177,814 of record NZ_BAAAPC010000012.1, on the reverse strand, counting down.
GCCTGGCACGCCGATGGCCAGCAGCGTTGTCCCCAAGAGCCAGACAACGGCGGCAACGACCAAGGCGAGCACGGTTCTCATCACGGTTCCTTTCCCCTTCCCGATTCCGGACCGGTTTCCGATGGCCTTTCCACTCCCGATAGCGACGCCGATTCTCGGCGAGCCTGCGAGCGGTCAGCCATCACCCGTCGTTCTTTCTCTCCGCCTTGTCCGAAACGCAGTCGGCGTAGTCAATGAACCGTCGAGCTCCGTTGTCCGGACCGTCGAGCATCAGCGCGTCGGTCGTGTGCCGCTCCTCCATCGCCCAACTCGTGCTCGCGCCGAACTGCAGGCCCAACTTGACCTTGGCGCTGAACTCCATCTGGTCCGTCTCAACATCGGAGGCGTTCTGCCAGGCCCGGCCCTTCTTGTAGAAGAGGTGCTCCCAATCCGGGGCGTCACCGTCCGGCTGCGTGGCGATGTCGCCCCCGTAGTCCTCTTCGCCGAGCTGGTCGGCCATCGCGTTCGCCACGTAGGTCGGCGGGAGCAGGCCGCGCTCCTTGAGCAGGGCCTCTCCGGCCGCCTGTTCCTCGGGGGTGTCGAAGTCCAGCTCCACCATCTGGGTAACGCTCTTCGTCTGCTTCTTGCCAGCGTCGATCCCGCCGTTGTTCGAACCCGTACCTGTCTTCTTGTCCACTCCGATGTTGAACGAGCCTTCGGCGTTGGTCATGTAGCGGATACTGGCGAGAGACCCGTCTTCGTTGCGCATCACGCGGGTGCCGCCACTCCAGCTCAGTTCGCCGTCGGCGTGTGCGGCCAGCGCCGTGGCGCCGATGTTGCCGGTCGCGGTCCAGCCGTATGTCTCCGAGGTCTGGATGTTCTTCGGGTCCGAGTACCAGGTGGAGTGGTCGTACTTTCCACTGATCGTGACGCTGCCCTGAGCTCCCAGGTTCATGTCCCAGGCGTCACCACCACTGTCCGCTCGGCTGATCCAGGCCCCGACACTGGCGTCGCCGTTGGCCTCGATCTCGATGGTTCCAGTGCGCACAGCGGGTTCAACGGTGATCTTGGGGCGCTCGTAGAATCCCAGCCACTCGGCAATGGCCTTGCCCGCCTCACCCTCGGGGTTCATCATGCGGGACTGCTCTTCGGCGATGGCCGCGTTGACCTCCTCCTCGAACTTCTCGAACTCTTCTTCGCTGTCGAAGATGTAGGTCATGCCGGAGGCGAGGTGGGCGCTCGCACTCCCGTCGAGTCCCGCCTCCGTGTGCGCGGCGTTCTCCTTGCCGAAGTCCCAACCCACGCCGCCCGCGACGCCGACCTCCGCTGAGGGAACGAAGGTGACGATCATCTTGCCGTTCGACAGGACCTCTTTCGCGTAGCTGTACTCCTGGCCGAACGTAAGGAAGCCGATGTCGAGGGAATAGCCGTAGGTCTTCTTGCTGCCGTCGCGGACACAGTAGGTAGGGGTGTAGTCGTAGGTGGGTTCGTCGTCGGCCTGTGGAGCCGACGTGTCGCATTCGCCGTCGCTGACGAGGGCGCCGAGGCGGCACAGGGCGTCGCGGAACACATCGCCCACACCGCCCGGTACGGCGATGAGAACCGCGCCGGCGATGACGGCGACGCACAGGGTGACAGCCGCGTACTCGGTGAACGACGCACCGCGATCACGGCCGTGAGCAAGCCTGCGAGCATGTCCGGTGGGATCAGGAAGTCGTCTGACTCCTAGCATCAGACCGCTCCCACATCATGGGGCGACCGGTGGGACCGGAATGCTGTGAGTTGGGGCATTGTCGGAGCGTACGGACGGCCGCCCCGGGCATGACAGAGCCCCCGTACCCAATCCGGGGCCCAAGGTTCGGACCCAACGTGCGGCCTCAGCGGGGCCATTAGCCAGCCGCGCGTTCCGTGCCGGTCACCCGCAGGGGATGTCGGTGTACTCGAAAAGCTCGACGTCGTGCCAGGTGTCGTTCTCGCTGTAGCAGAGCCGCCCAGGCGTGAAGTCCTGGGGAGGACTGAGTTCGTGTCCCCAAATGACCTCGGGGGTCTCGTACTGGAAGTACCGGCCCGACAGACCGTTGGCGAGTCGGGTGGAGTTGTCCTCCTCGGGGAGATCGGCGATAGTCACGCCGAACTGCTGCTCGGGTTTGTCCTGCGTGAGTGTGACCAGTGCTTTCGATTCCCTCGCGTTGAAAGCCCGGAAGCCGTCCTCGAATTCGGCGTCGCCAGCGCCCTTCGCTTGCTCTTCGGGGACCAGCACGGTGAAGTCCCGACTGTGGATGACGTAGGCTCCATCGTCGTGCTGGTAGGACGCGGTGCCGTGGAACGTGACGTCGTCACCTTCGCGAGTGGCCGATGTGAAGGTGAGACGCAGCCGTGACGTCCAGTCGAGGGAGATCTCGCCTGGCTTTTCGGTGTTTCCCGACTCCCCCGCCTGTTCGGACAGTGGTGGGCGGGTGAACAGCTCGACGGTGTCGCTGTTTGTCGCCTCGGTCTTGACCCCACCGATCTCCAGAATCGGCTTTCCATCGATCTCTGCGTCCTTGGGGCCGCCCCGATCACCCCGGTCAGCGCTCGCCGCCGGATCCTTTCCGTCATTGTTGGCGACGGAATCGGCTCCGTTACCGTCAGAGGGGGAGTCCTCGGGATCGCTCACGCAGCTGGTGGACACCATGAGTGGCAGGGCCATCGCCAGTGCCGCGATCGATCGTTTCTTCATCGTCGTGCTCACCGGTCCTTCGGGGGCAGGGCAGGGGGTAGGGAGACGGAAGGGCCATCGCACCTCGGCTTCGGGATTATCGCAGACCTGAGGGTTGAGACTATGTTCGGCTACACACGCCCCGGACACGGGTCCCACCAGGAAAGCCGCGGACCGCTCGAAAAAGCCGTTATCCGTGTTCCGTCCTTATGCGCGGACTCGGTAGGCTCCGGGCACTATGAAACGCCTCCTCGCACACAGCTCCCTCGTGCTCGCGTCCGTGCTGCTCATGACCGCCTGTCAGGGCGGAGGCTCTGACGAAGAGAAGGACAAGAAGGAAGCCGCCCCCTCTCCCGTCCCGGCGGCGGAGATGGAGAAGATCGACCTTCCCGACTCCCCGGACAAGCTTGCCGAAGCTGTCTCAAAACGGATGCAGGAAGCACTCTCGGTCGAGGTCGCGATGACCGTCGACCCGGAGGAACCCGAGGGCGAGGACGCCGCGTCGATCGAGGACGTCAGCATGACGCTCCTGCTCACCGATCCTCCTGCGGCGCGGATGAAGGTCGTGGACAACAGCGAGGACCGCCCGAGCACCGCGCACATCGTCGTCATGGACAAGGTCATGTACACGAAGCTCGAAGAGGAACCGCTCCTGAAGGACAAGGAGTGGATGAAGATCTCCCGCAAGGAGGTGGACAAGCTCGAGGACGAGATCGGGCCGTTCGCGGAGATCTTCCGGGTCATGCTGCGGGAGACGAACGACTCGCTCGATCAGGCCTCCGGCGAGTCCAGCCTCGATGTGGTGCGGTTGGGAGAGCTGAGCGAGGACCCGGAAAGCGCGAAGTCCGAGGACGGCGAGCCCGTCACGCGCTACAAAGGGACGACGTCCACCACCGACCTGGCCGATGCTGGCCACGACAATTTCAAGCGGGCGGTCAAGGCCGGGTTGGACGAGGTGAGTTGGGAACTGACCGTCTCTGACAAGGGGCTGCCCGACGAGTTCACCGTTGAGCTGGTCACCCCTGACGGTGAGAAGGCGACGAGCACCGTGCATTACAGCAACTGGGGCGCCGAAGTAGAGATCACTCTGCCGCCAGAGAACAATACGGGCACCATTCAGGAAAGCCTCGACAGTACGGGCTGAGCCGAGCGGCACCCGAGGTCCCGGCGTGGGCTGCAGACGCCTGCTGATCGCCCTGCCTGGCGACGCCAGGCAGGGCGATGTAGTTCCAGGCACGGGGGTCCATCGCATCGCTGCCGGATCAATCCTCGGTTAGAGGTCACGGTTGCCTTTCCTCTCCTGCCCCGAGGGAGTGGGACAGGTATCACGTCGGCGGGCCGACCCTCCGACTATCCGTGAACTGCCCGGAAGGCTCCGTCCGGTAGGGAGTGAGTACGGGCCTGCGATTGCAGACCCGACAGGGCGGCGGAGGTTGCGGAGGGCTGGGCTCGTCGAACGGGGGGACGCTTCGACCAGCGCTACACCGCCACCGCGCTCGTGAATACGACGGGCTGTCTGCGGCTGGTGGGGCTTGTCTCGTGCCCGTGATCGCTTCGGGGTGAACAGGGGGTCGTGCCACGTGTGGCGGCGCTAGCGGTACATGACCTGATCTGTTCAGGCCGGCGGTTCTCGGGACGACATCCACGGTCCGTTCATGGGGCAGGCGGGGTCGTCATCTCCCCTTCTTCTCTCTATACCAACAGCCCTGGGTGTGTCATGCTCGAAATTGGGCGATCGACCAATGCGTTCGCACAGTACGTTTGACCAAGGAGACGCTCGTGCCAACGACGGCAGAACGAGGGAGGCAGGTCAGGCGGCGCTTGATCACGGCAGCCGCTGAGCTGATCGGCGAGCGCGGGTGGTCGGCGGTGAGTACCCGCACGCTCGCTGAGCGCGCCGGGGTCGGGCCCGGGCTGGTGCACTACCACTTCGCCTCGCTCCAGGCCCTCCGCATCGAGGCGGCGGCGCAGATGATGAGCGCGGTCGCCGAGGGGGCCACCGCACGCCTGGAGACCGCCGCCGACGCCGAGGAGGGGCTCGCGCTCATCATCCGCGATCTGGACCGCTTCTCCGGCGACGACCCCATGTCCCGGCTGTTCATCGAGGCCTACCTCGCCTCCACCCGCGACGAGGAGCTGCGCCGCGCCATCTCCGGCGTGCTGGAACTCTTCCGGTCGCGCCTGACCGCCTGGCTCGCCACCGCCGGTGTCGAGGCCCCCGAAGAGACCGCGCGGGTGCTCGGCGCCGCCCTCGACGGGGTCATGCTGCACCGCGCGCTCGACCCCGGCCTCACGTCCGGCGTCGTCGAGCCCATGCTCCGTCGGCTCCTCGCCCCCACCCCCGTCAGCGACAGGACCGACGGACACGAAGAACAACGACAAGGAGATCGGTGATGAAAGCGATCGTCTGCGGGGCCGGTATCGCCGGCCTGGCCGTGGCCAACCGGCTCGACGCGCACGGCTGGGACGTGGTCGTGCTGGAGCAGTTCCCCGGTCCCCGCGGCCAGGGGTACATGATCGACTTCTTCGGCCCCGGCTACGACGCCGCCGAGGCCATGGGGCTGCTTCCCCGCTTACGCGAGCTCGGCTACCCGATCAGCGAGGCGTCCTTCGTCGACGAGTCGGGACGCGTCCGCGCCTCCCTCGGCTTCCACCGATTCGCCAACGCCCTGGGCGGCGACCTGATCTCCGTCCTCCGCCCCGACCTCGAACTCGCGCTGCGCGAATCCCTTCCCGAGCGTGTCGACGTGCTCTACAACGCCCGCCTGACCGATGTCACCGACAACGCGGCGCACAGTGTGCGCGTCACCCTCGCCGACGGCCGCAGCCTCGACGCCGACCTGCTCATCGGTGCCGACGGCATCCACTCCCGCGTGCGCCGCGAGGTCTTCGGGCCCGAGGACGACTTCCTGCGCTACCTGGGCTTCCACACCGCCGCCTTCACATTCGCCGATCCCGACGTACACGCCGCTGTCCAGGGCGGGTTCCATCTCACCGACAGCATCGGTGCGCAGATGGGCCTCTACGGGCTGCGCGGCGGCCGTGTCGCCGTCTTCGCGGTGCACCGCACGTCCGACCCCACGCTTCCGGTGGACGCGCGTACCGCCGTCCGCGACGCCTACGCCGGGCTGGGGTGGCTGGTGCCTCGCGCCCTACAGCTGTGCCCGCCCTCCGACGAGATCTTCTACGACCAGGTCGCCCAGAGCGTGCTGCCGTGCTGGCGCCGGGGCCGCACCGTCCTCCTCGGCGATGCCGCCAATGCCGTGTCGCTGCTGGCCGGGCAGGGCGCGTCGCTGGCCATGGGTGGTGCATTCGTGCTGGCCGAACACCTGGCCTCGGCGGCGGACGTCGAGGAGGCGCTCCAGCGCTACGAACAGGAGTGGCGCCCGGTGGCCGAGGAGCGCCAGCAGGCCGCCCGACGCTCGGCCCACTGGTTCCTCCCCGAGAACCGGGCAATGCTCCACGTCCGCCGCGCTGCCCTGCGGCTATCGGCCCTGCCCGGCGTGGACCGGCTCATCGGCAGCACGATCTCCGGCAAGCCCACTCCCGTCGTGCGGCGGCACACCGGCTTGACCCGCGACTGCCGGCCGCTGTAAAGCTGAGCCGTGGTTGCGCCCTTCCCACCCATCGAACCGTACGCTCGCGGCCTCCTGGATGTCGGTGATGGCAACCGGATCTACTGGGAGACCAGCGAGAACCCCGACGGAAAGCCGGCCCTGTTCGTCCACGGCGGCCCCGGCAGCGGCGGGCGCCGAACCAGCCGCCAGGCCTTCGACCCCGACGTGTACCGGATCGTCCTGTTCGACCAGCGCGGGTGCGGAGACAGCCGCCCCCACGCCTCCGACCCGGCCGCCAGCCTGGAACACAACACCACTGATCACCTGATCGCCGACATGGAACTGCTCCGCGAGCACCTGGGCATCGAGCGCTGGCTCCTCCTTGGCGGTTCCTGGGGGTCGACGCTGACCCTCGCCTATGCCGAGCGCTACCCGGAGCGGGTCTCCGAAATCGTCCTCGTCGGCGTCACCATGACCCGGCGCGAGGAGATCGACTGGCTCTACCACGGTGCCGGACGCTTCCTCCCCGGCCCCTGGGAGGCATTCCGCGACGCGCTTCCGGAGGACTATCGGAACGGTGACCTCGTGGCCGGGTACAACCGGCTGCTGAACGGCCCGGGTGTGAACGACGGGGTCCGGCTCGCAGCGGCGCGGGCGTGGTGTGTCTGGGAAGACGCCGTCATCGCTCACGAGGTGCTGGGGAGGCCGGGGCACTACAGTGATCGGCCCGACGCAGAGCTGCTGGCGTTCGCGCGCATCTGTGCCCACTACTTCGCCAACGGTGCCTGGCTCGATGAGGGATGTCTTCTGCGGGACGCCCACACGCTGGCCGGGATTCCGGCAGTGCTGATCCACGGCCGCCTCGACCTGGGCGGCCCGTTGGCGACGGCGTGGGAGTTGTCCAAGGCCTGGCCCGGCGCCGAACTGATCGTCATCGACGACTCCGGCCACACCGGCAGCCCCGCGATGCGCGACGCGGCCCTGGACGCCATCGCGAGTTTCGGCGCGCGCGGCCGGTGACGCGTGCCCGGGCGTCCGCCGCCCGCACAGCATGCCGCGGCCCGCACAGCATCCCGCGGGATCACGCGTCGGTATCGAGCCGGGCGTGCAGGTGCATGTCGTGCCAGCCGTCGGTATGGCGGACCTCGTCGCGCTTCGTTCCCTCAGCGGCGAAACCGGCGCGTTGGGCGACCCGGCAGGAAGCCGGATTCTTGGTCGAGTGTTCGAGTTCGACGCGGTGAAGCCCGAGGACGGTGAACGACCACGAGGTGAGGGCGGACAGGGCGCGTGAGGCGACACGGCGGCCGCGCGCGGCCGGGAGCACCCAGTACGACACTTCGGTGCGGCCCTCGTGAAAGTCGAACCACCGCAGGTTGATCTGCCCGACGACCTCGGATCCGTCGACGATGGCCCACCCCGCCCCGGTCTCGTGGTGCCACCGGTCGTCCCAGGAATCGATCCACTCGCGCGCCTCGCCGTCGGTCATCGATCGGCAGTGCCAGCGTTGAATATCGGGCTCCGCGTATCCGGCGAGGACGGCCGATCGATCCGACTGCCGCCACGGTCGGAGCAGAACGCCGGACGTGGGGATGGTCGGCTGCACGCGCCCCGCCATCCGCCCGGACGGCACAGAAGATTCCACGAGTCTTGGCACGCCCCGATTATGGCCGGTTCGGGCCGGGCCCGATAGGCGTTGCTCATCCGTGCCGGAAACACGTCGCGTCGGGGGCAGCGGTCGTTGCGGAGGGCGTGGGTCGGTCACGCCATACCCGAATTTCCGTCATCCGCTACAGAGCCAACGGACAGGTTAGGGTCGGCCGAGAAACGCTGCCGACGTGAGAGGCAAGCCGCCGATGGACTCCCTGCAGGGGTACAGCGCCATGCTCGAATCCCGCGGCGCGCGGGACGTCCCCCATCCCGGCGGAAACCTGCTCGATCATCTCGCGCGTGTCGCGCGGCTCCTGGAGTCGTGGGGCGCGGACGAAGATCTGTGCGTCGCCGGCCTGTGCCACGCCTGCTACGGGACGGGCGGATTCGCTGTATCGCTGTTCGATCCGGGGCGCCGTGATGAACTCCGCCGCATCATCGGCGAGCGCGCGGAGAAGCTGGTCTACCTCTATGCCGCGTGCGACCGCGGCCATGTCCATGCCCAATTGGGCAGGCAGGATCCGGTGGAGTTCCGCGACCGGTTCGACGGGACGACGTGGAAGATGCCAGCGGCGGACCTGGACCGATTCATGGAACTCACCGCCGCCAATGAGCTGGACATTGCCCGGGAGAACTCCGACTTCAAGGAGCGGCACGGCCAGGAGCTGCTCGATCTGTTCACCCGCAACCGCAGGTTGCTGAGCTCGGCGGCATGGCGAGAGTGCGAGGAATTACTGGGCTCGTGAGGATGAGACCGGCCCAGGCAGGCAGAGCAGGTCGGAGAAGTGTCAGGCTTTGATGCCTTCGAGGCCGGGGGCGCTGACCGGCGGCGGGCCTGCCGCGGATCCCGCTACTATCCGGCCGGAATGATGTTCGGGCGAAAGGCCCCTTCGCCGACCTTCAGGTGAGCCGCTCGGCCAAAGCGACGGTGATGCCCTCGGGGCCGCGGACGTGACAGAGCCGGTGGCTGTCCTCGCACCGTTGCAGATCGCCAACGAGCTCGGCACCGTGGGTGCGCAGACGCTCAAGGACGTCCTCGACGTCGTCGACCGCGTACATGATGCGACGGATGCCCAGCGTGTTCGCCGGTGCGTTCTCCGGCTCAGCACTGATGGCCGTCGGCGTGTGGAACTTCGTCAGCTCAATCCGACCGTGGCCGTCCGGGGTCCGCATCATGGCGATGTCGACCCGGACGCCGTTGAGCCCGACGACGCGGTCCACCCAACGTCTCTCGACCGGGGCCTCGCCCTCCGGTTCCCTACCGAGTTCGACAAAGAACGCGGTAGCGGCCACAAGGCCGTCGACCACCACACCGACGTGGTCCATCCGCTGAATCGTCATGTCCCGGAACCAGAGGTCGGGTGCGGCACCGGCGTCGTCGCCCAGCAGGCCTGACCGATGCCCCGTGACCGTTGATCGAGCTTCTGGTGCCAGAGCCGAGCTCTGGCGGGCGGCGCGAGAAGCATCCGCTGCCTCGGCATCCACCACCCGGCGAACCTCGTCGGACAGGCCCACGACCACCACAAGCACGGTCATCCTTGCAGGTCGCTCCGGAAGGCCCGCCGGTAGGCGCCCGGGGTGGTGCCCAAGGCGCGAAGAAATCGCCTGCGCAGGTTGGTGGCCGAGGAGAGACCGACGCGACGGGCGACCGCGTCCAGCGGGAGGTCGGAGGATTCCAGCAGTTGCCGGGCCGCGGCTATCCGCTGGGCGAGCAGCCACTGTCCCGGACCGACGCCGAGCTGGTCGGTGAAGCGGCGGGAGAGGGTGCGTGCTGAGACGCCCTCCTGCGCGGCCAAGTCTTCGACGCTCAATGGTTCGCCGAGCCGGCCGGTCGCCCACTCCAGCAGCGGTGCGAGCGAACCGTCGATGTGGGCGGGGTGCGGTGGCGCCGAGTACTGCAGCTGTCCACCCTCGCGATGGGGCGGCATGACCATGCTCCGTGCGACGCGCGCGGCGTATTCGGCGCCCTGGTCGGTGCGTATCAGGTGCAAGCAGAGGTCGATTCCGGCGCCTGCACCGGCGCTGGTGGCCACGTCGCCGTGGTCCACGTACAGCACGTCCGCGTCGACCTGGACGGCCGGAAAGCGGGCGGTTAACTCCTGCGCCCGAGCCCAGTGCGTGGTCGCCCGCCTCCCGTCCAGGAGACCGGTGTACGCCAGCGCGAAGGCGCCGGTGCAGATGCTCACCACCCGCGTTCCTCGGTCATGCGCGCGGCGCAGAGCCCGGTCGACCGCGGGTGAGGGTGCCTCGTCAACGGGCAGCCACCCGGGGACGACCACGGTGTCCGCCTCATCGAGCGCCTCCAGCCCGTCGGCCACCAGCATGGTGTACCCGGCGCGCGTCGTGACCTCTCCGGGGCGCTCGGCGCACACGCCGAACGTGTAGCGCGCCGGAAGTCCGTCCCGCTCGGTCCCGAAGACCTCGGCCGCGCAGCCGAGCTCAAAGGTCGACTGGGATGGGCGGGCGAGGGCCACCACTCGATGCATGGCAGAAAAGTACCGCATGATGTCATTCATGACACTCGGCGGAGATGCAGCGGTCGGGCAGGCTGACTTCCATGACGACAGAGGAACACCAATTGCCCGGCTATGTGTGGTCCAGCGTGCAGGACGCCCCGGTAAACGAGCTCTTCCCGGGGATCCGCCAGCGCCCGCTGTGGAACGGCGACAACGGCGCGCATGCACAGGTGCTGGAGATGGACCCGAACACGTGCTGGCAGGGCGTCGATGTCCACGAACCGGGTCCCGAGGAGGTCTTCGTGGTCTCCGGCGTCTTCAACGACGGCCACCGAGACTATCCCCCGGGCTCCTTCATCCACGCCCCCGCGGGTTCGTCCCATGTCCCGCAGACGACGACGGGCTGCACGCTATTCGTCTTCTACCCCGAAGGCTGACCCCCGTGATCAACGAAAGGAGCATTGCAACCGACTGTCCCCGGGAAATCCGCGCTGGCCTCTGCGCGCCATGATTTCCCGCCCGGATGACGGCAAAGGCCCCGGGCATTTCAGGGACGACCGTTGACGTCCTCCGAGGCCGGGGCGGCCCGGCCGCCGACGTCGTAAGTCCACGGCAGCCAGAACGCGAGGACGGGCGCCGGTGGTGTGGCGGTGATGTGGTCTGGGCCCAGCACACCATCGTGGCCGTCGGCGCCAATGCCTCTTCTCCCGGCGCCGCTCAAGCGGAGGCCGTGTCCGGGGTTTCTGGAAGGATGAGAGATCCATGGAGGGTCGCCCGAGCGGCGTCCCTCCTACCGTCTTCGCATATGGATCCCATGATTACGCACAGGTGATGTCGGAGTGGCAAAGTTCCAGGAACACCATGTCCGCCTCGGCGATTGGCGCTATGGCGCCCCGTCCGTGATCGTCAGGAGGGTGGACTTCAACTTCGGACAACTTTCTATTCGTGATCCTCGTGTATTGCCGTATCTCGACGTCGACCTGCCCGCCAAGGTGGATGGCGACCCGGCGGATATGATCCTGCACTGCGTGGACCACGATGTTCTCGCCAACGGAGTGAGTTGGAACAGCAGCGCATCGGCCGCTGAGAGACCCGACTCATGGTGCTCCGGATGTGCTCGCTTGAAGGCCGAGCATGCTCCGATAGACGCGGAACGGGCAGCGGCCGCGCAGGCCGCACAACGGGTCGGGACATCCTGGCCGCGATGATCGCCAGCCGGTACGGCCCTCAGGAACGCGAGACGATCGACGCGACTCTGGCGCGCCGCGAGCGCCTGGAGCGCAGGAGCCGGGCCGAGGAATGACTCTCGGCTGCTCGGTCTTCGCCCACGCGACCGGCGCCAGTCCGGACGTCTAGGTACGCGTACTCATGAGGGATGGGTAGCCCGGACGATGTCGGGCGCGGCCGGTTCACGGGACCGTTGCCATCATGAACGGTCTGTACTCCCTCAAGCCCTGGTTCGCCGCGCGGCTCGCGCTCGTGCGGCGCGGTCTGGTTGAACGAGGCGTCGGTCCCGCTGTGCTGACGTGGGCCGGTGTCGGGTTCGGTGCCGCCGCCGGCGCGGCGATCGCGCTGCTTCCGTCCGGAGCGGCCGCGGGAGTCGCGGTCGCGGCGCTTCTCGTCGCCCGGTTGGCGTGCGCGAATCTCGATGGTGGTGTCGCCAGGGAAAGCGGCCGGTCGACGCGGTTCGGTTTTGTGGTCAACGAGCTGGGTGACCGGCTCGCTGAGTTCGCGGTGCTGGCCGGGTGCCTGTTCGTGGCGCCCAGCGGTGTCGTGCTGGCGGCGGCGCTCGCGGCGACACTGCCCTCGTGGGTGGCCTTGGCGGGCGCGGCGGCCGGGGGAGAGCGTGTGCAGGGCGGTCCGGTCGGCAAGACCGAGCGGTGCGCGCTGTTCGTCGTCCTCGCCGCCACCGGAGCCGCCGTTCCGGTGCTTGTCCTCATGGCCGCTGGTTCGCTGATCACGGCGGTGGTGCGGCTGGTTCGCGTCGCTCGGGCACTCAGCGAGGCCGACGAGACGAGCGCTGAACCCGACTACGCCGTCGCGGGGGCAGTTTCATGATCGGGGCCGCTCAAGCCGCGCCGTACATCGTCGGCGTCCTCGGGGTCGGCGGGATCGCCGTCTGGGCGTCCGGGAAGCGGGAACTGGTTCGGCGCTGGCGCTCCTGGGTGATGATCGCACCTGTAGTCGGCTGCGCCCACTACCTCGGTGCGCCGGGGATCGCCGTGCTGGCGGCGGCGCTCGCGCTTGTGGCCATGGTGGAGTTCGGGCGCACGGCCCGCCTCGGGCGTCCCGAGACCATCGTCGCGGCGGTCGTCACGGCAGCGGCGCCGATCACCGCGTGGCTTGCCGCCGACTTCTTGTGGCGTCTTCTACTGCTGGGCGCGGTGGCGGTGGTGCTGGTCCCGGTCCTGGCGGGCGACGAACACGATGGTGCACGCCAGGCCGCGTTCTCCGTGTACGGTACGGCCTGGCTGGCGGGTCTGAGCGGGCTCGTACTGCTCGGCCCGGCCGCGTTCGCCCTGTGCGTGGCGGTGGCCGTGGCCGACGTGGGCGCGTGGTGCGGCGGCCGACTGCTGGGAGGCCCGCCGCTGTCGCCGCTCTCTCCGGCGAAGCGCTGGGGCGGTGTGCTGGGCGGTGCGGCCGCGGGACTGACCGTCCTGGCCCTGTTCGGAGCACTGACACCCGCCCTCGCGATCGCCGTCGTTGTCGCCGCTCCCCTCGGCGACCTACTCGAATCGATGATCAAGCGCGGCGCCGGTGCCAAAGACACCGGCGGGTGGCTGCCCGGCATGGGCGGGCTGCTCGACCGCATCGACTCCCTGTTGCTCGCTCTCCCCGTGGCGGTGGTGCTGTCATGATCGGATCTTTCCTGCGTGCCGGCCTGTGGCGGATGGCGCTCGCGAAGGCGGGCGGCTTCAGCGTGCACGGCGAGCGGCCGGACGGGCCGTGCGTCGTGGTCGCGAACCATTCCTCGCACGCCGACACTGCAGCTCTGCTCGCTGCGCTTCCCGCCCGACGTCGACCGGCGGTCGCGGCCGCCGACGACTACTGGTTCGGGAATCGGGGGCGGGCATGGACGGCCCGAGCCGTGGCCGGGGCGTTTCCCGTGCGGCGCAATGGCGGAGGCCGCGCCGACCTCCTCGCGGCCGAGCAGCTGCTGCGTCGTGGACACATCGTGGTCGTCTACCCAGAGGGCACGCGGTCGCGCGACGGTGCGCTGGCCCGATTCCGCTCCGGTGCCGCGCACCTCGCCGACCGGGCCGGAGTTCCACTTGTCCCGGTGGCCATCCACGGCACGCGGCAACTCCTCCCCCGCGACGGGCGGATCCGCCGCGCTCCTGTGACCGTACGGTTCGGAACGCCGGTGCACGACATCCACGCAGCCCAAGAGCAGGTCACAGGCATGCTCGACGACACGAGAACGCACGCTGGAGCCACCCATGTCTGACAACCCGCGCGACTCACGACTCCGCCGCCGCGCCGCTCGACTCGCCCGGTCGCGGTGGGGGACGGCGCTGGCGGCCGCGTGGGGCTTCGCCGAGGCGGTGTCCTGGCCCGTGCTCCCCGAGGTCGCCCTCGCCGGGTTCTGCGTGGCGGACCCCCGATCGGGACCGCGGCTGTCGCTAGCGGCAGCCGCGGGAAGCGTCGCCGGAGGGCTCATCACCTACACCCTGGCCGAACGCGGTGTGGTCCCGCCCAGCCCGCTGACGACGCGCCGGATGCACGACACCGTGGCGGCGCAGACGCGGGATGAAGGTGCGCGCGCCGTGCGGCACCAGCCCCTGGCCGGGATTCCCTACAAGGTGTACGCGGCCCGCGCAGGAAAGGAGCGTGTGGGGGCACTGAGCTTCGCCCAGTCGAGCGCCCGCGCCCGGGGAACTCGGATCGTGACAGCGGGCCTTGCTCTCACTGCCTTCGGCATCGCTGCTCGGTCCCAGCGACACCGGTATGCCCCGTACTTGGTGGCCACGGGGACCGGGTTCGGGGCCGCGCTCACGCTCATCGTGCGTGGATGGCGCTGACCTGCCGTCTTTCCCAGATGTGACCGTGCTACCGGCCCCTACTCGCGCCGCACGAACGACCCGAGGCCGGGCTCCGTGTATGTCAGTCCGCGATTCCGCAGCCCACTCAGCGCCTTCTGAGCTGTCGCGGACGCCACCTCGAACTCCTCTTGAATTTGCACCACAGAGGGCACCCGTGTGCCGGGCAGGTACTCGCCTTCGCGGATACGTCGTTCCAGCTCATCAGCGATTTGCCGCCATCTCGGCACGTCTTCTCTGAACTTCACCCGAGCACGCTAGAGCGGCGTCGCATGCCTGCCAATGCACAGTATACCTAGCATGCTATGTCTGTACTGGGATATTGTTTGGAAATTAAGGACCCCGGCGACGACTGGCACTCGTCCCGGGGCATGGCCCCACTCGTGCAAGGAGTGAGACATGTCCATCCTGCCATCACGGCGAAGCCGCCGTGTCCGGCCCTACATCGCTGCTCTGGAGGCCCAGCGCGCCAGCGAGGAGCGCCGTTTCCGCGAGTTCGCCGGTGTGTGCGTCCGGCGGGAGTCGGAGGTCGCCCGATGACCTCCCACATCACCCGGGTCGCATGGGGCGGCTACTCCGTCACCTACGACCCCGACCTCTCCCCCATGCTCCGCTTCACCGTGCGTGGACTTGGCGGGCGAATCGTTCGCCTGCGCGCTCCCTACGGCGAGGCCCACCGCGCGTTGGTCGACGAGTGCGGACTCACCACGGCCGAGGCGTCCCGGATCCTCGACCAGGCGAGCGGAGGCCGGTCGTGACCACCACCAACAACGACCCGCTGCTTCGCCTGTTGCGAGAGCACTACGGACACCGGTGGACCATCCGCCGCACCGAGCACCTGTGGGTCGCCACCGCCAACGACCCCGACGCCGACCACGCGCCCACGGTCATTCAGGCCGACATCAACGAATTCCTTTATGACCTCGACAACCCGCCCGGACGAGCGTGCAAGCCCCCCATGGGGTGAGTGACCGCTGACCGGTCCCCGCGGCACCATCTGCTGCGGGGACCGGAGCCTGACTGCCAGCCACACGCACATTCCAGCCACAGAACATCGATCCGAAACCCTCCGCCCACGTCCATCTCCGACGGATGCTGCGGCGTTCAACTCGGCCACCGTCAACGCGCCAAGTGATAGACACTCGTGATCCGCCTGCTTGAAAACCAACCCCCAGACCACCCCACATCGCCAACCTCCGTATGACGCTCCGACCTATCACGCGTCGCGCTTGACCCCACCCGGCCAACGCAAGGTGAAACCCCTCACGCCACAGCATTCATTACCATCTTTTCCGACTATGGGCGGTAATGTCCGCCGTGCACGCATTCCAGAGTCAGAGCGGGTGAGTAGTGAGCGAAGAGGTCGGCGTCAATGTCGTCAAGGGCAAGAGCAAAGGTGAGGCCGCCGAGATGTTGGCCGAGGCCATGGTCGGCCTGACGGATACCTTCGAGGCCATGCTTGAGGACATCCGCAGCCCTGCCGCCGAAGCCCCAGTTCGGTTGGGGTACGACAAGTTCCGAGAGGATGCCTCCGTCTTCCTAGGAGAACTGCAGAACCACGGGCTCCAACTCGCCGACAACATCCAGTCCGGCGCATCTGCTGCAGCGAAGAACGACTACGAAAGCTCCGAGGGTTTCGACGCCCCTTGGCCCGGCTTGAGCCGTGACGTCAACGGCTGACCAGTCTTCTTGTTCCCCCATATCACCCAGGAGAAGTCTGTGTCAAAGTTCGAGTTCAATGAGACGGGATGCACTTTCCTCCCGGACATGACGCTTGCAAAGGAGGGAAAACTCAGGGAGTTTGCCAGTGACTTCGAAAAATTCATGGAGCGAATCACGGGCCGATCTGGAAACTTGCACGATGGGTTCAATAGCTCCTCTCACGAATTTGATGATTTGATTGCATGGAAGATCAAAGACGAGGCCCAATACGATCAGTCCAAGTGGCAGGAATCCACTATGGCCATATCCTTCCTTATAGCAACGACGCTCGAATGGGCTGATGCAGTCGAGGAATACAAAAATAAACGCGAGATAAACATAGAAAGATGGAAAAATTCAGAGAAACAACACCTGGAGACAATCAGAAAGGCCCGCGAAAATGATCTTCCCGCAGGTTTGTACTCTGCCCCGTACACGACGAAATCGAATCCATGGATCCCCAGTCTTGACCAGGCACTCAAAGCCATGCGAAATGATTTCGACGAGCAAAGGGACGCAGCGAAGAAAGACTGGAGTAAGTTCCAGGAGAAGGCTGACGAAATCTCCGACAAACTGAAGAACGGCGCAACGGAAGAAAACGTTCGAAAGCTTCAGGAGTCGGGTTACCTGTCGTGGGCGCCATTTAACATCATGGGCGGGAAGTACGACAAACCTGAGTTGCCTACTCTGAAAGGAGGCGTGCCGAAACAAGGTAGTGACCCCAAACAGGTCAACGCTTGGTGGGGCAGCCTGACTCCGTCACAACGAAAATCAGCAATGGCGAAGCATGCCGATAAGCTGCGGATGATGGACGGCATTCCCGTCGGAGTACGTAACAAACTCAATCGTGATCATCTCGACCAAGTCCTTCCTTATGTCAAGGAAGAGTACGGCGAGGACAGCGACGAATATAGGGAGTTGAAGAAACTAAAGAATAAAACTCTAGACGCCGAGGGGACCGATAGGTATCTCCTGGGCCTGGACACCACCGATGGTCACGGGCGAGCGATCGTCGCCGACGGAAACCCGGACACTGCCGACAACGTCGCGACGCTGGTTCCCGGAACCGGGACTGAGTGGAGGGCTGTCAATGGCCAACTCGGTCGAGCAGAGGCCATTAAGAAAGAAGCGCAAACGGTGGATCCTAATTCTGAACATGCAGTAATTTCCTGGATTGGTTACGATGCGCCCGGCGTGGGAGGAGCACTACTAGAGGACGATGCAGTGACCGGCGCCACAGAGTTGCACAATTTTCAGTCGGGACTGCGAGCTACGCACCAAGGAGATCATTCGAACAATACGGTGATCGGTCATAGCTATGGATCGACAGTTATTGGCCACGCCCTACAAGGGCCTGGAATTGACGCTGACAATTATGTGTTCGTTGGCAGTCCGGGCGTCAACGCCGATCATGTGAGCGATCTGGGAGTCCCAGGAAGCAAAGTGCATGCTTCGACTGCTGAAAACGACGGAATCAGAGACTTCACCCCAGACGCCATCCACGGGCCTGAGCCAACAAGCAAGGAATTCGGCGCAACCGTGTTTGAGTCCGACACCGGAAGGGAAGGCGGAACATTTCCGTTTGGCGATGCACACAGCGACTACTTTAGAGAAGATAATGAATCGGTTGCATACATGGGGGAAGTCGTTGCCGGGAAGAGATGAAGCAAGGATGGGACATTTGGCGAGCTGGAAATCTAGGATCGCCCTCGCGTCCGCAATTTCTTCACTATCAGCATGCGGATTCGGAAATCCGGTCGCAGACCTCGATCAGGGCGAAGCTGACGAAAAAGTTGAAGAGTACATCACGGAATCACTCTCCACTCTACCGGAAGGGGCGAAGCTAGAAACAGTAGACGGCATGAGGGATTCTTCATGCGGTGACACCGAGAATGATAATTCTGGACACGTTGTGAGGTACAAGAAGTACCGAATTCTGGGGTTGCCCGCTGAAGACAAGGAGCAGAATGCTGAATCGGTACTCGAATATTGGAAACAGCGCGGGTACTCACTGATTACAGATTCCCGACCAGAGAGGTTGATGATCCGAGTGGAGACTCCTGACTCATTCGAGATTGCACTTCGGGGAGATCGGGGTGACGACTTAACCATTAGTGCGGTCTCCCCCTGCTTCTCTCCATACGAGGATGAGTAATTCCCACTACCACCTGGTTGCCGCAGTCTGCGTTCATCGGCACACCGAGCTCGTACCGGGGCCGTGGAGACTGGCCAGAACAGGGGCAAAGCGCGCATAGAGTTCCTGCGAAGTAGTTGGTGGATGGTCACAGACGCAGGGACGGCGATGGGGCAGGACGGTCAGGCGACTGCAGAGGCACTGCACAGCAACGAAGCCGCAGGGATCGACCCGGAGCGGTTGGAGATCTGTCTGAGCGTGCTCGCAGAGGCAGAGGAGCTTTCGTCCAAGCACCCCGACTCCCTCGTGCTCCAGCGGGCGACCGCGAAGCTCTTCAAGGCCCTGAAGGTGCGGCGTCGACGGGAGCGCCGAGTGGCGGAGCAAGCCGCCGATCGGGCTGTGATCGCCAAGACCGCGACCGGGGCGCCGAACCGTACGGACGATGAGACGCGCGGGATCCCGCTCGCCTCGTCCTCGGCTGACTGGACCGCGGGCGTTTTCCAGCGGGCGCGGCCCTGCTACATCTGCAAGGAGAAGTACCGCGTCGTCCACGCCCACTACCACCAGCTCTGCCCGACGTGCGCGGAGGAGAACTGGGCCCGCCGCGAAGCGCGCACGGACCTGACCGGGCGGCGGGCACTGCTCACCGGCGGCCGGGCGAAGATCGGCATGTACATCGCGCTGCGGCTACTGCGTGACGGCGCGCATACGACCATCACCACGCGCTTTCCCAAGGACGCCGTCCGCCGGTTCTCCGCCATGCCCGACAGCGCGGACTGGCTGCACCGGCTCCGGGTAGTGGGGCTGGACCTGCGCGACCCCGCGCAAGTGATCGCCCTGGCCGACTCGGTCGGTGAGCAGGGGCCGCTGGACATCCTCATCAACAACGCTGCGCAGACCGTGCGCCGCTCCCCCGGGTCCTACGCGCGCCTCATCGAGGCGGAGTCGGCCGAGCTTCCGTCGGGGCCGCTGCCCGAGATGGTCACCTTCGGGTCCGTTGGCGGGCGAGGCGCGGTCGACGCGATCGTGAGTGGTGCCGGCGAGCGTGAGCTGACCGAGGGGTCGCCGGATCACCGACAGGCCGCCGGTCCGGGCACTTCTGCCCCTCTCACGCCAGAGGCGCTTGCCGCGTTGGCGCTGACCAGCGGCTCGGCAGCGGCGGACCGCATCGCGGCGGGGAACGCGATCGACGCGGGCGGGCTCGTGCCGGACCTGGTGTCGGAGAACAGCTGGACCCAGCACGTGCACGAGGTCGATGCGCTGGAGATGCTCGAAGTCCAGCTGTGTAATGTGACCGCCCCGTTCCTGCTGGTCAGCAGGTTGCGTCCAGCGATGGCCACCTCCAGTTCCCGACGCAAGTACATCGTCAACGTGTCCGCGATGGAGGGCGTGTTCGGGCGCGGATACAAGGGCGCCGGACACCCGCATACCAACATGGCCAAGGCTTCGCTGAACATGCTGACCCGGACCAGCGCGCAGGAGATGCTGGAGTCCGACGGCATCCTGATGACGAGCGTGGACACCGGCTGGATCACCGACGAGCGCCCGCACCCGGACAAGGTCCGGCTCGCCGAGGCCGGGTTCCACGCACCCTTGGACCTGGTGGACGGGGCCGCGCGGGTGTACGACCCCATTGTCCGCGGGGAGCGGGGGGAGGATGTGTACGGCTGTTTCCTGAAGGACTATCGGCCTGCCGCGTGGTAGGCCCGCTTCCCTGGTCTGCTGGTGTCTGGCAGCGGACTGCCCGACGCTCGGCGGGCAGGCGCGCGCAGGGACACGAACCTCAGGACAATGGGTCCATGTCCAGAATCCGTACAGCGGGAGGCCGACCCTGATGAGGACTTTTGCGCGCCGCGGACTCTCGGCGCGTGGGATCGCCGCGGGTGCTCTGCTGGCCCTTTTGGCGACCGCGTGCGGCTTCGTCCAGCAGACGCGGGGAGATGCTGATGTCTCGCCCCCGCCGGTACCCGACGGATTCGCCGCACATACCAGTGACGGCCTCGGCTACGCACTGCCGGAGGACTTCGACGACGAACCGGCCGCAATCGCCATCCTCATCACGGAGGGCCCTGTCGAGCACGTGCGGGACGTTGCGCGGGACGCACTCACTGACTTCCAGCGGTCCACGCGGCTCACGTACACCGACCGCGCGTACGACTACACGGTTCCCGGCGCGGAGAACGCGCAGCGCTCTGATTACGAGTTCTTAGCGGAACGGGCACCGGAGTCGCTCCGGCGCCCCGAACCGAGTCCCTCAGGCGGGGGCACGGCGTCTCCGGGAGTCGACAGCGACGGCAGCGGGGGCTCCGGCACGATCCGCGGTGTCGACGTCGCGATGCTGCTGGATGACGGCACCGGCATTACGTTCCGTCTCCTTGCCTCCAGCGACTACCTTGACGACCGGCTGGCCGAGCGGATCCTCGGCACCTTGTATGTGATGGCGTGATCGCTTCCCCTTCCCGCTAAGGGACTGGGAGTCCCGTCCCATCCGCACGCCGAATGGTGGGTGGTTGGTGCCCGTCGGCCTGCCCGACGGCGGCGCTCCGCGCCCTGGCACCACCGATACCGGGCCCGCTTCGCTGGTGCGTGCGGGGCTGGTGTCCGTGCTTCCGCGTTGGCTTCGACGTGATGCCTCTCGGCTCGGGTAAGGCCGTCCGGGTGGTGGTCTCAGGTTTCCGTCAGCGAGCGCAGGGCCTCTTCCACGCAGTCGGCCCAGGCCCGCTCGCCGAGTTCCGTGACGCCCGTATCACCGGCGAACCCGCTGGAGATCACGATGTCCGGGGTGAGGTGGGCGAGGCCGGACAGGCTGGTGGCGAGCGCGCCGCGGTCGCTGTAGCCGGGGATATGGCCGGCGAACCACGTGCCGTCCGCATGGCGCAAGATCGTGTCACCGGTGAACAGGTAGGTCAGGCCGTGCACGGAGGGAACCAGGAAGCACGCGCTGCCCGGTGTGTGCCCCGGTGTCGGAAGTACCTCGAACCCGTCCAGTTCCACACGGCGTTCCTCGAACACGGCGTCGACGGGGCAGCTCTCCGCCACGACATCCTCCTCGGCCGCGCCGCAGTGCAGCGTCGAGCCGAACCGCTCCTTGATAGTGCGCAACGACGGCGCGATCTCATCCTGGTGGCTCAGGTACTGGCGAGCGACACCGCCGAGCTCCGCCATGGCATCGATCTCCTGCTCCAACGTCGTGTTGTAGAACAACACATTTCTGCTCGACGCGGTCCAGAGGTAGGCGTGGGTGCTCAGCCCCGGGGCCGGGAACTCCGGTTCGGTCTCCCAAAGGTCAGGCTGGATCTGTCTCATGTCGTTCCCTTCACGAGGACCAATCACCGTCGAGGCTAGAACCTCAAGTTAAGTTCAGTTCAAGTCCTCGCGCGGGGTGATATGGCGGTGCGGTGGCACCACCGCGGCCACCTCACCAGCGACCGCGTCGCGCGGCGACGGGCCGGTGGAAGCGGCCCCGCCCTGTCTAGTTCTGGAGCTTCCCCACACGGGCAGCGACCCGAGCGTGGCCTCCTTCCGGCCCCCGCGTAGCGCTGGGGATGCCGTGGCGGCGGGAACCGGTTACCTGTAGCGTGACCGCCCATGACGGTCCTTGTCGTTGGCGGTAGCGGGCTCCTTGGCGGCGAGGTCGTCCGACAGTCAGTGGCCCACGGCCACCAGGTGGCCGCGACATACTTGACCCGGCCTCCCGACATACCCATAAACGGGGTGTCGTGGTCTGCCTTGGATGTCCGCAACCGCCAGGATGTGGCTGCTCTCGTGGCCGCGGTGCGGCCGGTCGTGGTCATCAACGCCGCGTACCAGCAGTCCGACTGGGCGAGCACCGCCCATGGTGCCGCACACGTGGCCCTCGCCGCCGCTGCTGTTGGCGCGCGGTTGGTCCATGTCTCCAGCGACGCCGTGTTCTCCGGCGCCGCGGTCAGGTATGACGAGACAGCGGCCCCTGATCCGACCACCCCCTACGGCGCCGCCAAGGCCGCGGCTGAGACGGCGATCCAGGCCGTCAGTCCGGCCGCCGTGATCGCGCGCACCTCGTTGGTCATCGGCGATGGTGGCTCCCACCACGAACGCCGGGTGCACGCCCTGGTCACAGGCGAGATCACGGGAGTGTTGTTCACCGACGAGGTACGGTGTCCCGTCCACGTGTCCGACCTGGCCGCCGCGCTCCTGGAGTTCGCTTCGACCCGCCATGTCGGCATCCGCCACGTCGCCGGAGTTGACGCGGTGAGCCGGCACGAACTGGGGACCCTGATCGCCCGGCGGGACGGCCTCGACCCCGACGCACTGCCCGCCGGCCGACAAGCCGACGCCGTCCTGCCCCGCCCACTCGACGTACGCCTGGATTGCACGCGCACCCAGCGACGTCTAAGCACCACACTGCGCGGCGCCCGACAGTTTCTGCGGCGATGACGCTGAGGTCGCCCTGCTGCTACCTCGGCCGACGGCTGTTCGCGCATCGAGGCCGGTGTCGCCCACACCGGCGGCGGCCGACGAGCGGTCCACTTCGTCGCAGCGCACCCGCTCCAGGCGGCACGCGCTCAAGGTCCGGTGGCCGGGGCATACGGGGTCGCCCTGCGGAGGCGCCAGACTTCTTCGATCAGTGAGTGGTAGGCAGGGTCCACACCGATGCAGTCGAGGCTATCCAGGACCTCTCGGCCTCGATCGTCGAAGCGCTGCCACAGCCGAGCCGCGGCCTCGACCCGAACGCCTTCGTCCTTGTCGGCGAGGCATGCGGCCAGAGCGTCCGAGGACGTGGGGCTCCAGGGGTCGAGGGCGAGCGCCTCGCAGGCTGTCCGGCGGGTCACCGCGTCCTCGTCCTTGGTGCGCTCCACGACGGCGGTCCGCGCCGCGGAACTCCCTTCCCACAACGCGCTGTGCAATCCGTCAACCGCCGCCGACCGGACCCTGGCGTCGCGGTGGCGGGCGAGCCCGAGCAGCGACTGTTCAGCTCGTGGGTGGCAGGCATTGCCCAGTCCCATGGTCAGCACCCGCGTAACGCGTGGATCCGATTCTTGGGCCACCCAGGACACGAACAGGTCGACGAGCGCTTCGGTGAACGGCCGACCGTTGCCGTCATCGACGAGGTCCAAGAGGCGGAGCACTTCCGCACCGAAGCACCGCTCCAACGGGTCGGGCCGGTGCCGGAGTGAGGCGGCCGCGTCCCAGACGGCGTGACCTCCACGGTTCCAAAGGACGCCCGTCGTCTCCAACCACACCTGGTGTTCGGTATCCGGTTCGGCCACTGCACGGGACAGAAGCTCGTCGAAAGACAGCGTGATCCAGTACATCGGCTCCAGCCTCGTGAGGATCGCGGTGTGGCCGTCCCTGACCGTCAGGCCGGCCAGGGACAGTTCCCGGCAGGTCGCCCCGAACTCCCCGTGGACCGTCCGTCGCTTGACCAGCTCCGACCTCCCATTTCTGCGTCGAAGCTCGGCCACGGCGCCCATCTCGTGCCAGTACCGGGCTAGCGCCAGCGCATCGCGCCCCTCGGCATCCTTCAGCCGCGGATTCGCCCCTCGGGCGATGAGCTCGTCCGTGATATCGCACGCGCCGCGGTCGATCGCGCGCAGCAGAGCGGTGCGGCCGTCGGGGGTAACGCGGTCCAACGTGGCTGCCCCGGTCAGGGCCTCGACGACTGGCAGTGCAAAGGTGTCCACCGCTAGGCACAAGGCGGGCGTGCCGTGCTCATCGGCGGTGTCGGGGTCGGCACCCGCGTCGAGCAGTGCGGTCACCGCCTCCACGTCCCCGCTCCGAACCGCCGCGATAAATGGGGTTTCGCTCATGTCCCTCGTTCACGCCGCGCACATTGCAGTGCCGACTCCGCACAGAGCTGGAGATCAGCCGTGACAGCCTAGTCGAACGATCCTCGGCGATCTCCGCCAGCGGGGAGGCCATGGGCGGAACGTCGAGACGGGTGCTTCCTCGGAGTGCTTGTTCATGGTCGTCTCGGTTGCGTGATCGGAGGACGGGATGGCGCGCGGTGGTTGCTCGCGCCCGCGGCGGCACCCGCGAGACGACGCGTCGGTCCTCCGGCCACCACGCCCTGCACGGTGCGTCGTCCTCCGTGGGTTTCCAGACCGAGCAGGGCCCTCATCGCCTCGACGACCAAC
Organism: Nocardiopsis rhodophaea; assembly: GCF_039530945.1. Taxonomy (NCBI): domain Bacteria; kingdom Bacillati; phylum Actinomycetota; class Actinomycetes; order Streptosporangiales; family Nocardiopsidaceae; genus Nocardiopsis; species Nocardiopsis rhodophaea. Next base: position 153,486 of record NZ_BAAAPC010000012.1, on the reverse strand, counting down.
TCGATGATCTGGCGCTCCGATGTCAGCGGGCCCTCGCCGCGCCGGGTCTTCGGGTGCTTGCGCGAGGCCCGCGTCATCGCGGACCCCCACCCGCGAGGCGGGCCTCCAGCGCCCTGGACGCGCGTCCCTTGCGAAGACCAGCACGTGAGCCCTGGCGGTCGGCGAGCGGCTCGGCATGGTGCCCGATCATCTAGTGGTCGACGACGACCACGGTCTTGGCGGCCTTGTCGTTGAGCGACTGCCGGTTCGGCCGGTCCCACAGCGGCCATAGCCCGTTGATGATGGGGATCAGGTTGGCGATCGTCCCGATGAAGGGGATCCAGGCCAGGATGGCCGGTCCGTACCAGACCAGGCTGCGGATGAGCGCGGTGTTCGACGGCAGTCCGCCGCTCTGCTGTAGGGGATTGTCCAACGAGATCACGCGCAGCGAGAACGCCATCTTGCCGAGCGTGCGGCCGTAGCGCGTCAGCATGAAAACCTCGTAGGCGAGCCCGATCGCGAGCAGGACCAGCGAGAGGACGAGGGTCAGCGTCAGGTCCGCGCCGGTCCCGATCTGCAGCTCCGTTTCTCCCTCCCTGACCAGGGCGGCCGCGTAGAAGAGCCCGACGATGAAGGCGATGATGAAGAACGGCACCACGACGACGATGCCGTCGATAATGCGGGCCACCAGCCGCTGCCACCATTCGGCCAGCGGGCGGCCGTGGACGGACGGCCTTTCCGTGGGCTGGCCGTAGGGCTGCGGAGGCGGTGGCGCGCCGTATCCGCCAGGGGTCGCGTAGGGGTCCTGTGGAGTTCCGCCGTAGGGCGGCTGGCCGTAGGGCGGCTGCTGTCCTGGGTAGCCCTGCCCGCCCGGGGGTGGTTGACCATAGGGCTGCTGCGACCCGCCATAGGGCGGTTGACCCTGCGGTGGTTGGCCGTACGGCTGTTGGGGTTCGCGGTAGGGCTCGCGGGCTTCGCCGCTCTGCTCTTCTTCTCCGTCCGGCCGCTGAGGCGTTCCGCGCGACTCCCCGCCCTGCGGTGGCTGGCCGGAGGGCTGCTGTGGCTCCTGATCGCGCGGGGTGTCCCCGTTGTCGTTCGGTTGGTCAGGCGGCGGGTAGTTCATCGGAAGTCGCACCTCGTGGGTCTGGTTCACACCGGAAGGCGTCCACGGTCTATTCCATCACCGCGCCTCCCACTTCAGCTTTCGGGCGCGCCGGAACGCGCGGAATGGGTCGCCGAGAGTGAGGGAACCGTGGGTGTCGGCCTGGAACACGAACGCGCACTGCCCCCACCGGGTTTCCGGTGGGGGCAGTCGTCGCAGGTGAGGGCGGCCGCGTGGCTACTTCACGAAGCCGATGTCCTCGTAGTGGATGCTGCCGAGGCCGTTGGCGCCCCAGTTGGCGATCTCCTCCTTGACCGCGTAGGTGCCCGGACGCTGGAAGAGCGGCACCGCCATGCTCTGCTCCCAGAGGATCCGGTCGATCTTGTTGGCGAGCTCGGTGTACTTCTCCGGGTCGGTCTCCTGAGTCATTTTCTCGAAGGAGTCCCGGATCTCGTCGGTGGTGAAGAAGTGGAGGTTGTTACCCCAGTTCACGTTGCCCTCGTCGTCCTTCCCCACCGGTCCGGCGAAGTTCTCCTGGGAGTAGCCGGCGTACGGGTTGATGCTGGAGTAGACGAAGGTCGTGGCGTCGTAGTTGCCGGGAACGATGTAGTCCTCGAAGAACGCGTTGTTCGGGACGGTATCGACGTCGACCTTGATGCCGATCTCCTGGAGCTGGCCCTTCGCGATCTCGGCCTCGTCCGCGGTGTTCTGGAGGCCCGACGGGATGACCCAGTGGAGCTCCAGCTTCTTGCCGTCCTTGGTGCGGGTCTCGCCGTCGGCCTCCTGGGTCCACCCGGCCTCGTCGAGGAGCTCGGCGGCCTTCTCCGGGTCGTACTCGCCGTAGCCCTCGCTGTTGTCCTGGAAGCCGGTCTGCGTGGACCGGATCAGGCGGTTCGCCGTCGGGTCGGTGGTCCACTCGACCCCGTCCAGGGTCGCCTTAGCCATCTGGGCGCGGTCGATACCGTGCACGACGGCGTTGCGGACCTTGGTGTCCTCCAGGATCCGGCCCTTGCCGCCGTTCATGGTGAGGTGCCGGTACGCGTTGTCGATCGCGTGGGTGATCCGGATGCCGTCCTTATCCTTCAGCCGGTCGTAGGCGGCGGCGTCGTAGCCGAGGTAGAAGCCGTCGATCTCCCCGTTGTCCATAACGCCGCCAAGGGCGTCGTTGGCGTAGTGGTGGAAGACGATCGAGTCCAGCATCGCCGGCTCGCCCCACCAGTCCTCGTCCTTGTTGACGGTGACGGTCTCCTTCGTCTTGTCGAACTCGACGTCGCCGAAGGGACCCGCGGTGACCGGGAAGTCGTGCTCGTAGGCCTCGTTGAACTTTTTCGGGTCCTCCATGTACTCCTTGGGGTACAGGTTGTCGAAGAGGCGCGGCCATTCACCGAAGGGCGTGCTGAAGGTGAAAACGACCTCGAATTTGTCCTTGCCCTTCTCGGTCTTCTCGATGCGGTCGTAGCCGGTCGCGTCACCGATCTTGAACTTCGCGGCGTTCTTGCGGTGTCCCCCGATCGTCTCGGCCTGGGCCGCGTAGTCCTCCCAGGTGATCGGCTCGCCGTTGGACCATGTGGCGTCGGGGTTGAGCTCGAAGGTCAGCGTCTTACCGTCGTCGCTGATCTCGCTCTTCTTCACGTAGTTCTCGTCGGGGTGCGGGTCGCCGGCATCGTCGTAATAGTGTGCGCGGGGCAGCACGGCCGATGCGATCCGCTCGACGTTGCCCAGGTTCCCCTGGGTGTGGAAGCGCTGGTACTGGGTGGGGAACTCGTTGATCCCCCAGTGGAACGTGCCGCCCTCTTTCAGGTCGGCGCGGTCGGTCGCGTTGATGTCAGACGCGGGGATGTCGGCGAGCGTCTCGTCGTTTCCGCTGTCGCCACCACCGCCGCACGCCGCGGCCGCGAGGGCCAGGGCGAGGACGGGCGCGGCCAGCTTCGCCGCTCGTCTCACTGTCATGGGAAAAACTCCCTACTGATTCTCTGTGGGGGGCCTCGGGGTAGGCGCGAAGCGCCCGCCCGAAGGTGGTCACAGCAGCTCGCGTTCCTCCGCGTAGTGGCAGGCCGACAGCCGTGCGGCGGAGCCACCGTTGGGAGACGTGAGCGCTGGTTCCTGTGTCTTGCAGAGTTCGCGCTCGCTCTCGCCGAGGACGGCGAACTTCTGGCAGCGGGTGCGGAACCTGCATCCCGACGGCGGGGCGGCGGGGTTGGGCAGATCTCCCTGGAGCACGATGTGCGTTCGTGCCCGTTCCTTCTCCGGGTTCGGTACCGGGATCGCCGACAGCAGTGCCTGGGTGTAGGGGTGCGTGGGCGATCGGTAGATGGAGTCGACATCGCCGATCTCGACGATCTTGCCGAGATACATGACCGCCACCCGGTCTGCGATGTGGCGGACCACCGAGAGGTCGTGTGCGACGAAGAGGTAGGCCAGGCCGAGGCGGGCCTTGAGCTCGTCGAGCAGGTTGATCACGCCGGCCTGGATGGAGACGTCGAGCGCCGACACCGGCTCGTCCAGCACCAGCAGCCGCGGCTCCAGCGCCAGGGCGCGGGCGATGCCGATGCGCTGGCGCTGCCCGCCGGAGAACTCCTGCGGGTAGCGGGCTGCGTGGGCGGCGTCCAGGCCGACCAGGTCGAGCAGCTCGTGGACGCGCGCCGTCAGCCGGTCCTTGGGGTAGTTGTGGGTGCGCAGCGGCTCGGCGATGATCTCGAAGACGTGCATGCGCGGGTCCAGCGAGCTCATCGGGTCCTGGAAGACCACCTGCACGTCGCCGCGGATGGCGAAGCGCTCCTTGGCGCTGACGCGTCCGGCCTCCTTGCCCAGCACGACGACCCTGCCGCGCTGCGGCTTGTCCAGGCTGAGGATCTCCATCAGCGTGCTCGACTTGCCGCATCCGGACTCCCCGACCAGGCCCAGCGTCTCGCCCTCGCGGATGTCGAAGGTGAGCCCGTCGACGGCGTAGACGGTGCCGACGCGCCGCTTGAACACCGCGCCCTTCATCAGGGGGTGGTGTTTGATCAGGTCGTCGACCTCCAGCACGATCTCGCGGTCCTCGCGGCGGATGGAGGACTGCGGGCTTTCCGGGATCTCCGGCACGGGGTAGACGTCGCGCGCCTCCCACCCGTTGGCTTCGATCTCCTCGGCGCGGATGCAGGCCGCGGCGTGCCGCTCGGCGCCGATGGTGGCCAGGGGCGGCTCGGTCTCGGTGCACGCGTCGACGGCGATAGGGCAGCGCGGCGCGAAGGGGCAGCCCGGGGGCATGTCGGAGAGCGACGGCGGGTTGCCCCTGATGGGGATCAGCGGGGTCTTCTCCTCCTCGTCGAGCCGCGGAACCGAGCCGAGCAGGCCCATGGTGTAGGGCATCCGGGTGCGGTAGTAGACGTCGTCCACGTCGCCGGTCTCCACCAGCCGCCCGGCGTACATGACCTGCACGCGGTCGACGAACCCCGCGACGACACCGAGGTCGTGGGTGATCATCACGATGGCCGCGCCGGTCTCGCGCTGGGCGGTCTTGAGCACCTCCAGGATCTGCGCCTGGATGGTGACGTCGAGCGCGGTGGTGGGCTCGTCGCAGATGATGAGGTCGGGGTCGTTGGCGATGGCGATGGCGATCATCACGCGCTGGCGCATGCCGCCGGAGAACTCATGCGGGAACGCCCGGTAGCGCTGTTCGGCGTTGGGGATGCCGACGAGGTTGAGCAGGTCGACGGCGCGGGCGGCGGCGTCGGACTTGGACAGGCCCGGGTTATGCACGCGCACCGCCTCGGCCACCTGGTCGCCGACGGTGTAGACGGGGGTCAGGCCGGACAGCGGGTCCTGGAAGACCATGGAGATGCTCTTGCCGCGCTTGGCCGACATGGCGAGGTCGTCCAGGCCGAGCAGTTCCTCGCCGTGCAGCCGGATCGATCCGCGCACCTCGGCGTAGTCGGGCAGCAGCCCCATGGCGGCCATGGAGGACACCGACTTCCCGGAGCCGGATTCGCCGACGATGCCCAGGATTTCGCCGCGGTGCACCCGGTAGCTGACCCCGCGCACCGCGGTGACATCGGGGTTCTTGCCGCTGCCGGGGAAGGTCACCCGGAGGTTCTCGACTTCGAGGACGGGGGTGGTGTCGTCGCGTCGCTCGTTCACGCTGGTGTCCGTCTCGGTTTCGATCGTGGTACCGGTCATCTGGAGTTGACTCCCGCTCATAGCTCGGTGGGGCCGCTCACGACCTGCGCTTGGTCTGGGGGTCGAGGGCGTCGCGCAGGCCGTCGCCGATGAGGTTGACCGCCAGCACGAGGAGGACGAGCAGACCGGTGCAGAACCAGAATGTCCAGGGGAAGGCGAGTGCCTCCTTGGACCCGTCGGCGATCAGGGAGCCCAGGGAGACGTCGGGCGGCTGGACACCGAATCCGAAGTAGGAGAGCGCGGTCTCCAGGATGATCGCCGAGCTGACGTTGATGGTGGCGTCGACGATCAGCAGCGAGGACATGTTGGGGAGGATGTGGCGGAAGATGATCTTGTAGTGGGGCACGCCCATGTAGCGTGCGGCCAGCACGTACTCGCGTTCCTTCAGCGAGATCGTCATGCCGCGCACCATCTTGGCGGTGACCATCCACATGAGCCCCGCGAGCAGGATCACGAAAACCAGCCAGCCGCTGTCGCGCAGCGCCGGGTAGAGGATCGCCAGGATCAGGAAGCTGGGCAGCACCAGGAACAGGTCGGTGATCCACATCAGAACCTTGTCGGTGACGCCGAGGAAGTACCCGGCGAACGCGCCGACGACGGCCGCCAGCGCGGTCGTGATGACCGCCGCGAGCAGGCCGATGATGATGGACTTCTGCAGGCCCACCATGGTGAGGGTGAAGATATCGCGCCCCGTGCTGCCGGTGCCGAACCAGTGGTCGAGCGAGGGCGGGCTGCGGAAGGCGCCGAAGTCGCGCTGGGAGAAGTCCCATGGGCTGATCAGGGGGCCCACCCAGGCGAGGAGCACCAGGCCGATGATGATGGCGATACCGATCAGGACACGGCGGGCCCGCAGCGCCTCGTTCAGCACGGCCGACCACCGGCCGGAGACCCGTGTGGGCGTGTCGGCGCCTCCGACAGGGTCTTCGACGCGTTCGGCGGACATGCTCATGAGGTCTTCTCCAACGCTTTCCGGTGGGGACGGGAACGAGGATGCGTGCGATCGGCGGGCGGGGGGTGCGGCGGGCCCAGGCGCGCCGCCTCCCCAGGGGTCCACTGCGGCCGGGACGACGGCGTGCCGAGGCCGCCGAGGCGGGCGGGCACGCCGCGCGGGGCGAGGTCGATGGCGAGATCCATACTCAGCTCACCCGGACCCGCGGGTCCAGCCACGCGTAGAGGATGTCGGAGAGGAAGGAGGCCGCCATGACGCACACGGCCATGAAACAGGTGACCGCGGCGACTGAGTGCACGTCATTGGTGGCGATGGAGTCCACGACCCAGGCCCCCATACCGTGCCAGCCGTAGATCTTCTCGGTGAATGTCGCTCCGGCCAGCAGAATGCCGAACGTGAAGGTGAAATACGTGATCGTCGGGATCATCGCGGTGCGGAGCGCGTGCTTGAGCAGCGCGGCCTTGCGGGTGAGTCCCTTGGCCATCGCGGTGCGCACGAAGTCGGCGCTGAGCACGTCAAGCATCATATTGCGCTGGTAGCGGCTGAACGCCGCGAATAGGGTCAGCGCCAGGGTCAGGGTGGGAAGAATGGCGTGCTGGACGCGGTCGCCGAACCTGACCCAGAATCCGCCCTGCAGATCGGCGGTGTATTCGCCTCCGTACTGGAAGAACGAGAAGCCGAGCAGGTCGTTGATGTGGACGGCGAGTACCTGCAGGGTGACCGCGATGACGACGGTGGGAATCGCCAGAACGAAGAAGGCGAGGACCGTGGCGACCTTGTCGAATCCCCGGTACTGGCGGACCGCCGCGTAGGCGCCCATCGCGACGCCGACTGTGCAGCCGATGATGGTGCCGGCCACGATCAGCCGGAGCGTGACCCCGGCCTTGCGGGCGACGGCCTCGTTGACGCTGTCGCCCTGGATGGTCTGGCCGAAGTCGCCCTGAGCGAGGCCGCCGACCCAGGTGGCGTAGCGCTGGACGAGGGGGGTCCGGTCGTTCAGGTTGAGGTCGTTGAGCTCGCGTTCGATGGCCTGCTGGCTGGGCTTGGGCTGCAGCTGCTCGAAGTTGCTGCGGGGGTCGAGCGTGGTGGCCGCGAGGAGGTAGGCGAAGGAGGACGCCAGAAAGATCAACACCACATAGTTGACCAATCGCCTGACCAGGAACATCCCCAATTGGGGCCTCCCCCACTAATCGCCCTGAGCGGTTCGCCTGCCAAACGCTTGCGGTGTCCGTCCGGCGAACCTCGGCGACTGGGGCACGACGGTCTCACGCTCCTGCGCACATGAGGCCTGCGTCCCGCGCCACCGGCAAGGATCAGCTCCCGACGGCAACCGAAACGTACACAAATCGGGGTCACGGTCCGTGATCCGAATTCACCCGAGTTTGGGACATTTCTAGACACCGGACGGTCACTGAGACATCAAGAAAGCGCAACGGGAACGGAGTTCCGCCACTTCGCACGCGTCCCACAAGGGGCATTAACAGCGGGTAGATAGTTCATTGCCGAGAGTTTACCGTTCTGGTCGCAACCCCGCACGCGACCATGATTTCCGTTCCGGAATATGCGTCTAACCCGCCGTTTCAGACAAACCCGCGAGACGCGGAAAAAATCGTACTTATTCCTCGTGCACGATGACTCCGCGGATGTTCTTGCCGTCGTACATATCCTGATATCCCGTGTTGATCTCGCCCAGGGAGTACCGACGCGTGACCAGCTCATCGAGCCGGAGCCGCCCCGCCTTGTACATCTCCAGGAGGCGCGGCACCTCGGCCCCGGGATTGCCCATGCCGAACAGGACGCCCTGGATCCGCTTCTCCATCATCGACAGCTCCCAGAGGTTCACCGGGAGCCCGGCCGCGCTGGAGTCACCGATGCCGGTAACCACCACCGTGGACCGCTTGGCGATCGCCGAAAAGGCCTGCGCCACATGGTCGCCCGTGGTGACGCCCACGCAGACGATCGCGGAGTCGGCTCCCTGGCCATTGGTGACCAGCCGCGCGAAGTCGGCCGCATCGCCGATGTCGGCGAACGCGTGTGTGGCGCCGAAGAGCAGCGCCTGCTCCCGCTTGAACTCCACCGGATCGACGGCGATCACGCACGCCGCGCCGCGCGCGGCCGCGCCCTGCACCGCGTTGATGCCGACACCTCCGACCCCCATCACGATGACGGTGTCGCCATGGGTGACCTGCGCGCCGTTCTCCGCCGACCCCCAACCGGTGGCCACCCCGCAGCTCACCAGGGCGGCGACCTCGTAGGAAACGTCGTCGGGGATCTTGACCAGAGAGTACTCGGAGGCGACGGCGCGCTGGGCGAACGTGCCGACCATGGTCATCTGGGCGACGTCCTCGCCCTTGTAGGAGGCGCGGTAGGTGCCGTCGGGCATGCACCCGGCAAGTGCGTACATGCCGAGGTCGCACAGGTTCATATTGCCCGCGTAGCAGGAGGCGCAGAACCCGCAGCTCGGCACGAACTTCGTGGCCACCCTGTCGCCCACAGCGAACCGGGTGACCCCCGGGCCGACCTCCTCGACGACGCCGGCGCCCTCGTGGCCGCCGATGAAGGGGGTACGGCCGATCGGCATGTCGCCGGTGGCGGCGTGTTCGTCGGAATGGCACAGCCCGGCGGCCTTGAACCGGACTAGAACCTCCCCCACCTGGGGAGGCGCGAGATCGACCTCGATGACCTCCCAGCGTCCCGGCTGCTTGGTCAGGGCGGCGGCGTGAGTCTTCATCATCGTGAGGAGGGCCTTTCCCTACGGAAGGACGAGATGAGCAGCGTCGCGCCAGGCAAGTGCCGGTTCAGCAGGCCGGATTTCAGTGCACCACCGGGGTTCGGGGAGTGTCAACAGCCCTATTATGCGGGTGTGGATCGCGGCGATCCGCCCGTCGTGTCCGAGTGGGGACGTGGCAGCGCTGTACTGAGGCGTGGGAGGAGAGGCACGAGGGTGCGTTCGCGGATGGCGCCGCGCCACACTCCGGCGGCATAGGCTGCGTCGGCGGTCAGGCCGACCCCTGTCCAGCGTGCGGGATCCAGAGCGGGTCGGCACCGCCGCCACTCCACGACGTGCGGAAGGGCCAGCGCGCCGCCGGCCAGCGCGGCAGCACGCGGCGAGCGGACGGCGGTCAGGACGACCGCCGCCAGAACCGCTGGAGTCCAGACGCGTCCCATCGCGAAGAGCATCCCCCGCGCCGAGCCGAGCGTGCCGAGGCCGACCATCCGTGCCGCTTCCGGCACCGGCGACCGGATCCCGGACAACCTGCGAGCCAGCAGGCCGATCGCCGTGACCGTCAGGGCGGCGGCCGCAGCTGGCCGTCCGGCCAGCATCAGACCGAGGATGGCGGCGCTCCACGGCGAGATGACGGCGGGTGCCACCCGGTCGCCGTGCCGAGCGGCCAGCGGCCCGGCCGAGGTGCCGTAGTCGAAGCGGCGGGCGAGCAGTGCCCCGAGCCGCAGCCGGTGGTCGTGCCGGACGGTCGCGGTGGGCTCATAGCGCACCGCCCATCCCGCGTCGGTGAGCCGCCAGACCAGGTCGACGTCCTCTCCCACCGGCATGTCCGCATCGAACCCACCGGGGCAGGCCTCGCGGCGGACGACCAAGGCGGCGGAGGGGACATAGGAGACCGGGCCACCGGGGCCGACGCTCGCCGGGTCCGGCCCCATGTCCAGGGGCGAACGGGCGGCCTCAAAGCGGGCGAGCGCTCCGTCGTCACCGCTGTCGAGCGCCAGAATCCGGGGGGCGGCCGCCGCGACCACGGGGTCGGCGAGGTGCGCGAGCGTCCGGTCCAGCCAGCCCGGCTCGGGTACGCAGTCGGAATCGATGAAAGCGACGAACGCCGTGTCGCACCGCTCCAGCCCGGTGTTGCGTGCCGCCGCGGCACCTCCCCGCTCGGTCCGGTAGACGACCTCGGCGCCGAAGCGCTGGCTGATGTTCCCGGTCGCCTCAGGCGCGGCCGAGGCGTCGTCCACCACGATGACCGGCGTACCTGGGTCGGTCGCGTCGAGAGCGGCCAGCAACCGCCTCAGTTCCCGTTGTCGGTCTCGGACCGGGATGACGACAGTGACACCGCCCGGCGGCCGCGTCAGGGGATCGACGCAGGGGTGGGCCACTCCCGCGGCCACCAGCCGCCGTGCGAGGACCCGTTCCGCCCACCCGCGGGGAAGGTCACCCTTCCGCCACCGCCCCACCGCCCGCGCCCCCGCCGCTGATAGCCGGATCACCCGCGTGGGCGAACCACCGATCAGCACCCGCCCCGACTCGATGACCCGGATTCCGCGATCAAGGAAGACTCCGACACTTTCCGGCAGAGGCACGGACGCGGGCGACGGCACCGGGCCCTCAGTTCTTACCGTAGCGGGGGAACTCTGCGCTGCTCAGCACGGTCGAGTCCAGCGACGTTGGCAGCCTGACCTGCTCGCCGAACGTGAAGCGTTCCCTGTGGACATAAGTACCGTTCTCCGGCCCGGTGAAGACAGTGATCTCTCCGGTCCGCGGATCGACGAGCAGGTAGACGGGGATTCCCCACTCGGCGTAGATCCCAGGAAGCAGCAGGGTGTCCCTGCGCGCGTTTTGCGGGGAGACGACCTCCGCCACAAGATCTACGGCGGACGCGGAAACCAGCTCCGTGTCCTCGTACAACCGAGCGGTGGGGACCACCGTCAGGTCGGGAATCGCGTAGTCGCCGTGTTCCACGTCGGGGGCGATCCCGGGTCCGTACGGCGTTGCGCGGCGTGGACCCTTGAGTTGCCGGTTCACCTGGTCATAGATCCGATTCCCGATGAGATGGTGCCTGGGCGGCGGTAACGGCGACACCATGGCGGCCCCGCCGAGGACCTCCACCCGCAGGCCCTCGGCGACATCGAGCCGCCACGCCAGCTGGCGCATATCGTCCTTCTCACCGACTGTCGGCAACTCTCGCGGTTCCACAGGCATGGCCTTCCCTCCCTAACGGAAGACCACGCTAGGACGGAAAGGCGGCTGGCCGACGGGACTTCGCATGTTTCGGCCGTCATCCAGGGACACCGTCCGCGCCACCGTTCAGCTGTCGCTTGAGCGCTGCCAGATGTTGACGCCGAGGTCGACCGCGTACTTGTCGATCTCGGTCAGCTCGTCCTCCGTGAGGCGCGGGCCGCGGACCGCTGCGACGTTGGCTTCCAGTTGTTCGACGCTGCTGGCGCCGATGAGGGCCGATGTCACTCGGTTATCGCGGAGTGCCCAGCTGATGGCGAGTTGAGCCAGGGACTGGCCGCGGCGGTGGGCGATGTCGTTGAGGGCGCGGACGCGGTTCAGGGTCTCGTCGGTCAGCCAGTCCGGCTTGAAGGCCTTGCCGGTGCGCAGGCGGGAGTCCTCGGGGACGCCGTGCAGGTAGCGGTCGGTCAGCAGGCCTTGGGCCAGCGGGGAGAAGACGATGCAGCCGACGCCCTCGCGTTCCAGGACATCGAGGAGGTTCTGGTCCTCGATCCACCGGTTGACCATCGAGTAGGAGGGCTGGTGGATCAGCAGCGGGGTGCCCATCTCGCGGAGGATCGCCGCGGCCTCGGCGGTGCGCTCGGCGGAGTAGGAGGAGATGCCCGCGTACAGCGCCTTGCCCGACTTCACGGCGGTGTCCAGGGCCGACATCGTCTCTTCGAGCGGGGTCGTGGGGTCGGCGCAGTGGCTGTAGAAGATGTCGACGTGGTCGAGGCCCATCCGCGCCAGCGACTGGTCGAGGCTGGCGAGCAGGTACTTGCGGGAACCGCCGCCGCTGCCGTAAGGGCCGGGCCACATCTGGTACCCGGCCTTGGTGGAGATGACCAGCTCGTCGCGGTAGGCGCGGAAGTCCTCGCGGAGGATCCGGCCGAAGTTGAGCTCGGCCGAGCCGGGCGGCGGGCCGTAGTTGTTGGCCAGGTCGAAGTGGGTGACCCCGAGGTCGAACGCGCGGCGCAGCACCGCCCGCTGCGTGGCCAGCGGCTTGTTGTCACCGAAGTTCTGCCACAGCCCCAGGGAGATCTCGGGCAGGTCCAGCCCGCTCCGACCGCTGCGGCGGTAGGCCATCCGGCCGTCGTAGCGATCGGCCTCGGCCTGGAAGACGCCCGCGCTCGGAACGTCGATTCGGGGAACGTCTGCTTCTCGCACCATGCCCACCATCCTCCCACCAGGCCCCATACGCCCGCACAGTGCTCCCACCCCTCCCGTCCTCCGTTGATCTTGGCGATATCGACCGAATACCGGCGAGCCGGCGAGTATGAGGTCCATATCGCCAAGATCAACGAAAAAGGGCGGGGCGCCCCAGCGCCCCGCCCCCGGTGCCGACCGGGTCACCGCGGTCCTGCTGCCGTCCCAGCGGCCGGTGGAGCGGTTAGTGGCCGACCCTCTTGCCGCGGGTGTGCCAGATCGAGATGACCGAGGGGCGCGGGTAGCCCTGGTGGTCGGGCCAGGTGCTCTGCGGCGACCCGACCGTGCCGTCCTCACCAGGGTGCTGCGGCGCCATGAACACCGTCAGGTTGTCCTCAGTGATGAAGGGGCCGCAAGTCTCGGCCCCCACCGGCGAGGTGGCGAAGGTCCGCAGCTCCCCGCGGAAACGCCCCTCCACCGGCACGGCGCACAGCTGGTCGTTGGTGCCGAATTTCGAGCCCTGGCCGTCCGTGGCGATCCACAAGTTGCCCTGGTCGTCAAAGGTGAGGTTGTCCGGCGCCGAGATCGCCGCGACCTTGGACTTGTCGAACCCGGCGTAGTAGGTGCTCTCGTCCTCGGGGTCGCCGCAGACGAGAGGGACGTTCCAGGCGAACGTCTCCGCGCCCGCGTCGTCGCCGTTCTCGATGATCTCCAGAACGTGCCCGAACTTGTTGGGTCCCCGCGGGTTGGGCTCGTCGGCCTGGCCGGGCTCGCGCGAGGTGTTGTTGGTCAGCGCCACGTACACCTTGCCGGTGACCGGGCTGGGCTCGATGTCCTCGGGGCGGTCCATCTTGGTGGCCCCGGCGGCGTCGGCCGCCAGTCGGGTGTGCACCAGGACCTCGGCGACGGTGAAGCCCTCGACGAAGCTCTCGCTGGCGTTGCAGAGTGCGATCCACTCGCCGGACCCGTCGAACGCGCCGTCGGAGGGGAGCTGCCCGGAGCCGTCGATCTCGTCGGCGGGGCTGTTGCCGGTCAGCTTGGCCACGTAGAGCGTGCCGGAGTCCAGCAGCGTGCTGTTGTGCCGCCGGGAGCCCTTCCGGTACTCCTTGTCGCTGACGAACTTGTAGATGTAGTCGAACCGCTCGTCGTCACCCATGTAGACGGCCACGCGGCCGTCCCGGGTGAGCCGGGTGTTGGCGGCCTCGTGCTTGACGCGGCCGAGCATGGTGCGCTTGCGCGGCGTGGAGGTGGGGTCGGTCGGGTCGATCTCGACGACGTAGCCGAACCGGTTGGCTTCGTTGGGGTGCCGAGAGAGGTCGAAGCGCTGCTCGGCGCGGTCGAAGCGGCGGTTGCCCTTGCGGGTGTCGCCGGAGACCTTGATGCCGTAGCGCTTGAGCGCCGGCTTGGCCTCGGCCGGGGCGTCCTCACCGCCCACGAAGTACTGGTTGAAGTTCTCCTCGCAGGTGAGGATGGTGCCCCAGGGCGTCATCCCACCGGAGCAGTTGTTGAGCATCCCGAAGACCTCGGTGCCCGTGGGGTCGCCCTCGGTGCGCAGCAGCGCGTCCCCGGCGGCCGGGCCGGTGAGCTCCATGCGGGTCTTCGCGGTGATGCGGCGGTTGAAGGGGCGCTCGCCGGTGGCGAGCCGCCAGGCGCCGGTGCCCTTGATCCGCTCGATCTCGACGATGGAACCCCCATGGGCGGCCATGGAGACCAGGATCTGCTCCAGGTCGGCGTCGTTGCCGTCGGTGTACCCGGCGAACATCAGCGTCTCGTTGGTGTACTCGTGGTTCACCCAGAGCAGGCCGCGGTCGGCGTCCAGCTGGCGGAAGCCGACGTAGTCGCAGTTGTACCCGAACTGCTTCTCCTGGGCCGCCGCGGTCTGGTTCTCGAAGTCGAACTCGGGTGCGTCGGGCAGGACCGGGTCGCCCCACCGGACGACGACGTTGTGGTCGTAGCCGTGGGGAACGGTGACCTTGTCGTCGGTGTTGGGCGCGACGCTCTTGAACCGGAGCCGGGGGTTCTTGCTTCCCCGTTCGCGCTTCGGGTCGGCGTAGGCGGGGCCGAGGCCCCCCAGCCCCAGGGCCGAGGCACCGGCGCCGACCGCGCCCGCCCGAAGCGCGTTCCGACGCGAGAGCGCCGCGGTGAAGATGTCGCCGAAATACGCGTTACCGCTGGTGTTGGGAGCTTCGTGGAAGCACGCGTCACCGCAGCGGAATCGACAGGTCGCCCGAGATCTCCCGCCGCCGACCTGGCCGAGGAGAGGCAGCAGGCGACGACGAGGCGCGGATTCTGGCACGGGTCCTCCTAGACACACGTACGGGGATGGCGATCCGACCGACGCGGGGGACGGCGGCATCGGCGGGACAGGTGGTCGGACATGTGGTCGGACGGGCGGGGGCCGTCCGGACTATCGGGTCGAATGGGGACAATCCCCGCACAACCCGCTCATGACATTGGCGGACAAGCCACTCGGGACGATGAATCCGGGGTGAATGCGCTGCCAATTCCCTCCGCACGCATCCACCTCCCGCTGCAGGCCGTCGGCCGAAGAGCCGCGCCTTTGGGGGCCTCCTCTGGGGCCGATCATCACGCATCCGATCGGTCGGCCGAATCCGGCCACGCCGCGGCGGTCGAATATCAGCGCTCGGCAACTGACCATATCCATTCAGCAACAACAGCCGAAAGTCCCTTGCGGGACATACCACCCCCACCTGGATCACCAGAAGTCAACCCGCGTATTCTGTGCGTGGACCGGATGTTTCCGTTCGCGGGAACCATCGGCCACGCCCATCCACGTACACCGCCTTCCGACCGCGACCCTCCCCCGGTCCCCGCATGCCGGGACCGGACGTACCGGCCCGGACACGTGGAGGGGGACCGCACCGACAACACGTCTTCGTGGTACGTCCCCGGCCTGATATCGCAGCGCACCGCCGCGGAGTGGATGCGTGACGGCTCCCTAGGCGGGCCGACGTCAGGACCGACGTGCCCGACCGCCGCCCCTCCCCCGGGTGGCATTTCCACCCATCCGTATCTACGTCCGGCGAAATCCATGGAAGAGCGCCCCATTCCGTACGAGGGCACGGCCCCTCCCACCCGCCGCACGCCCCCGCCCGACCCGGAGGCGTCGCCCGACGCGGCCTTACTCACCCGGCGCCGGTTCCCAGGACTGGCTAACCAGATCAAACACGCCCGCCGCTTCGTCGAACGGCTCCTGGCGCCGTGCCCGGAGCTGACCACCGCGACCCTGCTCACCAGTGAGCTCGCCACCAACGCCCTCACCCATAGCGCGTCCGGCGCGGCCGGGGGAAAGTTCGAGATCACGGTCCACCGGGCGCCTGGCTGGGCACGGGTGGAGGTGCGCGACTTGGGGAGCGCGGAGCAGCCCCGCGCGCAGCACTCCGATCCCTACGACACCAGTGAGCACGGGCGCGGCCTGGACCTGGTCGAGGCGCTGGCGGCCAAGTGGGGCACCGAGCCCCGACGCGACGGGCTGGGGCGGATGGTGTGGTTTGAGTTGGTGTGGGACAGCTGTGAGCTCACGGAAGTGCGAGCCGCCGAGTGAGCGCAGCCGCCGCTGCCAAGGGCCGAAGGCCGAACCGCTGGGGCGGCGGAGCCGAACGAGAAGGCGAGCACGACCACCAACCCCAGGTGCGAGCCGCCGAGTGAGCGCAGCCGCCGCTGCCAAGGGCCGACGGAGAGCGGGCCTGGCACACGTCCGTGGTGTCGTAGGCCAGGCCCGGTCTCCCGAGGTCAGCGGCGGAATTTGACGATGATGTGGCTGGTGTGGGGGCGGCGCGTCGGCGCCTACGGGGCGGTGAGGCGTAAAGACGTAGCGGGGCCTCCGGGTGCGGAACGACCCCGCTGTCAGTGATGTCTTCGGTGCGACACCGTCGACGTGAATCCGGGCGAGCGCCCGAGCACTATGTGTCCTCCTCCTCGGACGGTTCCGCGGGCTGTGGCAGCCGGTACTTCTCGTACAGCTCGCGTGCGTAGTCCTTGGCCTCTTGTGACGGTTCCTCGCCGAGTTCCTCGCGGACGAGCTCGTCGAGTTCCGGTTCCAGGTTCTCCCTCTGCATAAGGGCAGCTTGCCGCCTATGCGGGGCCGATCACAAATCTGCGCGACAGCGTTGCGTGTCGCGCAACGGGTAGTCTTCGCGGGAACCAAGAAAAGGGAAAAAACGGAGGTCGGGGCGCGGTGTTCACCCGCGTCCCGACCTCCGCCGCGTTGAGGCGCGCCCGATGGGCGCGCCTCAGCGGTGTGCGTCTCAGGCCTGGCCGCTCACATCGGCCTGGGCCTCGGCGGCCTCCTTCTCCTGTCGCTCAGCGGACGCGGCGCGCTGGGCGGCGAGTTCCGCCTCCCGCTTGGCCTGCTTGCGCTGGACGCGCCGCTCCTTGCGGCCCTCGGCCATGGTGTAGAGCACCGGGACGAGGATCAGCGTGAGCAGCGTGGAGGTGACCAGGCCACCGATGACCACGATCGCCAGCGGCTGTGAGACGAACGCCCCGCCGCCGGTGATGCCGAGCGCCATCGGGGTGAGGGCGCCGATGGTGGCCAGCGCCGTCATCAGGATCGGGCGCAGCCGGTGCCGGGAACCCTCGACGACCGCCTCGCGCAGTTCCATGCCCTCGTCTCGGTACTGGTTGATCAGGTCGATCAGGACGATCGCGTTGGTGACCACGACACCGATGAGCATCAGCAGACCGATCAGCGCGGGGAGCCCCAGCGCGGTCCCGGTGAGCACCAGCAGGCCGAGGGAGCCGGTCGCCGCGAACGGGATCGACACGAGCAGGATGACCGGCTGGATCAGGCTCTTGAAGGTCGCGACCATGATCAGGAAGACGATCACGATGGCGGCCAGCATGGCGATGCCGAGCTGGGCGAACGCCTCGGCCTGGTCGGAGCTGACGCCGCCGATGGAGGCGGTGGCGCCGTCAGGCAGGTCGAGGTCGTCCACGGCCTTGGTCAGCTTCTGGGTGACCTTGCCGAGGTCGTCGGCGGTCGGCGAGGCGGAGATGGTCGCGCTGCGCACGCCGTCCGTACGGGACAGCTCGGGCGCCTGCTTGACCTCTTCCACCTTGGCGACGTCGGAGAGGTCGATCTCACCGCCGGTGGGCGTCGCGATCTTGAGCTTCTCCAGGTCGCTGACGCTGCTGGGCGCTTCCTCGACGCGCACGACCAGGTCGCGCTGCACGTCGTCGATGGTCGCGGTGCCGACCTTGGAACCCCGGAAAGCGTCCGAGACGGCCTGTCCGACCTGGCCCTCGGTCAGACCCTTGTCGGCGGCCTTCTCACCGTCGACCTTGACCTCCAGCGCGGGCTGCGCAGCGGCGATGCTGTTCTCGACGTCGTCGGCGCCGGGAATGTCGCGGACGGCGTCCTCGACCATCCCCGCGGCTTTCTCCAGCGTCGCCCGGTCGTCGGCCTTGACCTGGACCTCCAGTGCCGAGCTGCCCCCGCCGGTGCTGTCGGCGAGCACGACGTCGGAGTCGGTGTCGATGTCGTCCAGCGCGGTGCGCAGCTTCTCCTTGTACTCGGCCTGGTCGCCGTCGGGGTCGGTGGTGATGGTGTACTGCGTGGTTCCGGCACCGCCGCCCATCATCGGGCCCATGCCGCCACCGCCGCCGATGGACACCTGGTAGGACTCGACGTACGAGAGGCCCTTGAGCGTGCGCTCGACCTTCTCGGCCTCCTTGTCGGCCTCGCCGAGCGAGGTGCCCTGGGGCAGGTCCTGGGTGGCGTTGTAGGTGTTCTGGCCGTCGTCGCCGAGGAAGTCGGTCTTCAGCAGCGGGCTGAAGGCCAGACCGAACGTGCCCACCAGGATGAGCAGCGAGGCGGCCAGGGTGAGGATGCGGTGCCGGGTCGACCAGCGGATGACCGGCAGGTAGGCGCGCTGCAGCGGGGAGCGCAGCTCGCGCTGGTGCTCCTCGGCCTTGATCCGCTCCAGCTCCTCCGGCGGCACGGTGCGCGGCCGCATGAACCAGTAGGCGAGCACCGGGACGATGGTCAGCGACACCAGCAGGGATGCCGCGAGGGCGAGGCTGACGGTGAGGGCGAACGGCCGGAACAGTTCGCCGACCATGCCGCCGACGAAGCCGATCGGCAGGAACACGGCGATCGTCGTGAGCGTGGAGGAGGTGATCGCGGTCGCGACCTCCCGCACGCCGTTGAACACCGCGGTGTGCTTCTCCTCGCCGTAGCCGATGTGCCGTTTGATGTTCTCCAGCACCACGATGGAGTCGTCCACGACGCGGCCGATGGAGACCGTCAGGGCGCCCAGGGTGAGGATGTTCAGCGAGAAGCCGAACGCCTGCATGCCGATCATCGCGACGAGCAGCGAGACCGGGATGGACACCGCCGACACCAGGGTGGAGCGGACGGAGAGCAGGAAGGCCAGGATGATGACGATCGCGAAGGCCAGGCCGAGCATGCCCTCCTCGGCCATCGCCAGGATCGACTGGTTGATGTAGGGCGCCTGGTCCCACACGACGCTGATGTCGGCGTCGTCGCCGAGCAGCGGAGTGAGGTCGTCGAGCTTGTTCTTGACGGCGTCGGAGATCTCGACGGTGTTGCCCTCGGGCGTCTTGGTGATCATGACGCCGAGGCTGGGCTTGCCGTCAGTGCGGGTGATGCTGGTGGCCTCGTCGGCTACGAGCTTGACGTCGGCGACGTCCTTCAGCTGGACCGGCTCGGCCTGCGCCGCGGACGCTCCGGCCGCGGGCGCGGCTGCCGCCGCGGCGGGTGCCCCGCCGGTCCCGGGCATCAGCCAGATGTTCTCGACGTCCTTGAGCGACTCCAGCTTGCCGCCGGTGGTGACGGTCAGCGTGCGGTCGCCCTCGGTGATGTTCCCGCCGGGCGTGAGCAGGCCGCTGGTCTTCAGGGCGTTGGTGAGGTCGCCGGCCGACAGGCCCGCGTCCTTCAGCTCGTCCTCGTCCGGGGTGACGGTGACCGTGGAGTCGCGCACCCCCGTGACGGTGGCGGCGCGCACGCCGTCGATCGATTCCAGTTCGGGGACGACCTGCTCCTGCAGTGGCTCGGCGAGTGCCTGCTCGTCGCCGTCGCCCGCTCCCGCCGCCAGCATCACCACGGGGAAGTCGTCGAAGCTGAACGACCGGACGGCCGGTTCGACACCGTCCGGCAGCGCCGACTTGACCTGGTCAACCGCCTGCTGGGTGGACCGGATGACGTCCTGGCTGTCGTCTCCGTAGTCGAACTCGGCGACGACCTGCGCGGAACCGTTACTGGAGGTCGAGGTGTACTTGGTGATGCCGCTGACACCCTTGACGGCCTGCTCCAGCGGGGTGGCGACCTCGTTCTCCACCACCTGGGGCGAGGCGCCCTCGTACTGCGCGCTCACCACCACCATGGGCAGTTCCATGGACGGCATCAGCTCGCGCTTGGTGGACACCGTGGCGATCGCTCCGAACACCATCGCCGACAGCGTGATGAGGAGGATGAGTGCCCGGTTGCGCAGAGAGAGCTTCGCTAGGCGGTTCATGAGCATCCCCCGCTCATCGGCCGTGCGCCGACCAGATAACAGGTCGAAGCGCGCTCGCCGGGATGGCGCCGGAACAGAGTTGACATGGGTGCTGACGCTCCTCGGAAGGGTTCTCGCATTGCGTTCGGCATCGCTGCGACGAGCGATGGATGTTCGTGGGTCCCGGCGGCCATCGACGGTGATCGGCGCACGCGGGACAGGCCGGGCACGCGAGTCACACGTTACTTGGCGGTATGTCCCAGGAATATGTCGCGAAGCACGACATCAGGCACATCTCAGGGATTTGTCAGTGTTGGGTCAGGGGATTCCCCTGACGGATCCCTGAGCGGGGCGCAGAAAGCCGGGGAGAGGAGAGCGCGCGGATGGCCGTCGCGGACGAAAGGGCGGGGCCGACGCGGGGGCCGCACCGACTGTCCACAGGCGCGGAGGATCGGGTGGCCCCGGCCCGGTACTTCCGTCCATGGTGGAAACGGCGGGGATAACGCGGGGAACCGCGGCTCCGGGCACCGCCGATGCGGGCACAGCGCGGGTCGCGGGGGGCGAGACGCCGGGTCAACCAACCTCGATGGGCACGTCCTCGCCCGGAGGTACGTGCTCCTCGGCCACCCCCCACACCACGCTCAGCAGGTCGTTGAGCGCGTGCGCGAGAGCAGCGTCGATGAGTTCGTAGCTCACCTGGCGACCGCGGGCGGTGGTCGAGACCAACCCGCATTCCCGCAGGCAGGCGAGGTGGTTGGAGACATTCTGCCGGGTAAGACCCAGGTGCTCGGCGAGCTGCGCCGGGTAGCCGGGACCATCCAGCAGGGCCAGCAGGAGCCGACAGCGGGTGGGGTCGGCCAGGGCGCGGCCCAGGCGCTGAATTGCGGAGAGTCGCTGCTCGGGGGTCAACATGAAAACCATTTTACAGCACTTGCTGTATTGACAGTCTAGACTGTATAAACAGTTTCGACTGAATAGTTACGTATGGGCGTGTCGCCGGGATTATGGGGCGACGCGGCCGCGCCTGGTGTAGGAGGAGTTCCGTATGGGCCACGGGCACGGCCACGGGCACGGGCAGGTCACCGCAGGAGCCGCCAACCGCGGTCGACTGAGCATCGTTCTGGTGATGATGCTGTTCGTCGCCGTCATCCAGGTCATCGGGGCGCTGACCACCGGGAGCCTGGCACTGCTCGCCGACGCGGGCCACACCGTCGCCGACTCCTTCGGCGTCTCGCTGGCACTGGTGGCGGTCTGGATCGCCGCCCGCCCGCCGTCCCTGAAGCGCACGTTCGGCTTCCAGCGGGCCGAGGTCCTGGCCGCAGCCATCAACGCCCTGGTGCTGATGGGCCTGTGCACGTTCATCGTCATCGAGGCGATCGACCGGCTGGCCAACCCGCGCCCGGTGGCCGGTCTCGGCGTCATGGCCGTCGCCGCGTTCAGCCTGGTCATGAACATCATCGCGCTGTTCATGCTGCGCTCCGGCCAGAAGGAGAGCCTCAACGTCCGCGGCGCCTATCTGGAGGTCATGGGCGACGCCCTGGCCTCCGTCGGGGTCATCGCCGCCGGTGCCATCATCTGGCTCACCGGGTGGGAGCGCACCGACTCCATCGTGTCGCTGCTCATCGCGCTGGTCATCGTCCCGCGCGCGTGGAACCTGATGAGAGAGGCCGTCCATGTGCTCTTGGAGGCGACACCCCGTGGCATGGACCTCACCGAGGTCCGCGAGCACCTGCTGCGCCAGCCCGGCGTCCTCGACGTCCACGACCTGCACGCCTGGACCATCACCTCGGGTATCCCGGTGCTGTCGGCGCACGTGGTGGTGGAGGAGGAGCGGCTCGCCGACTCCGGCCGGATCCTCGACGACCTGCACAACTGCCTGTCCGGCCATTTCGACGTGGACCACTCGACCCTCCAGTTGGAACCCGAGGGCCATTACGATCACGAGGGCGCCACACACGTGTGAGCCCACCGGAGGGGCCACCGACGAACGGTCCTCCCCGACCCCCGAATCCCGGTGTCCGGGGAGGACCGAACGCGACGGAATCGGGAAGGCGCGCCGAAACTCCCCGCAACCTGCCATGAACAGGTAACAGATCGACATACCGGTCGGGCGAGTGGCATAGTCTCCCATTGGGCTCGTGTGAGCCTGTGACGAGGCCCCCCTTTTTCATTTCCGCCGGCGCGCTGAAGCGTGCCGGGACGCCGGCCGGGACGACCGGCCCCGACTGCTGCCTGGGGGAAGCGCGGATGACCGAACGCCGCCATATCGTCGATCTGCTTCGATCCGATGTCGTCAGCGGTTTCCTGCTCATAGCGGGAGCGGTCGTCGCCCTCTTGTGGGCCAACTCCCCATGGCGCGACGGCTACGAGGCCGTCCGCACCTTCACCTTCGGGCCCGAGCCCCTCCATCTCCGCCTGTCGGTCGAGGCATGGGCCTCCGACGCCCTGCTGGCGATCTTCTTCTTCATCGTCGGAAACGAGCTCAAGCAGGAGTTCATCCACGGCGAGCTGCGCAATCCCCGGCGCGCGATGCTGCCCATCGTCGCGGCCATCTGCGGCATGGTGGTTCCGGCGCTGATCTACGCGGCCGTCAACATCGGCCAGGGCCCGGCGATCAAGGGCTGGGGCATCCCCATGGCCACCGACATCGCCTTCGCCGTCGCGATCCTCGCGGTGGTGGGCCGGTACCTGCCCCCGGCGCTGCGCACCTTCCTGTTGACGCTCGCCATCGTCGACGACCTCGGCGCCATCGTCGTCATCGCCATCTTCTACACCAGCGACATTTCGTTCGTGCCCCTGGTGGCCGCCTTCGTCCTGCTCGCCGTCTTCGGCTACCTGCAGAACGGCCGCGGGCTCGCCCGCGCCCTGGACCGCTCACCCGTCCCCAACTGGCTCATCTACGTCCCGCTCGCGGCCGCGATCTGGACGCTCATGCACGCCAGCGGCGTGCACGCCACCATCGCGGGTGTCGCCATGGGCCTGCTCATGCGCACCTCGCCACTTCCGCACGAGTCGACCTCCCCCAGCGAGCGCGTGGAGCACATCATCCGCCCCTGGTCCTCCAGCCTGGTGCTGCCGTTCTTCGCGCTGATGTCGGCCGGTGTCGTCTTCACCGGGTTCGGCACGCTGTTCTCCGACTCCGCCGCGCTCGGCGTCGTCCTGGGTCTGGTCGTGGGAAAGCTGGTCGGCATCTCCGGCGGCGCCTGGGTCACCACCAAGCTCACCCGCGCCGAACTCAACCCGTCGCTGAGGTGGATCGACATCATCGGGATGTCCATGCTCGCCGGGATCGGGTTCACCGTCTCCCTGCTCATCAGCGAGCTGTCGTTCCCCGGCGCCCCGCAGATGATGAGCGACGCCAAGGGCGGCGTACTGTTCGCGTCGCTCACCGCCACGGTCCTCGCCTCCATCGTGCTCTCGGTGCGCAACGTCCACTACCGGAAGACCGGTCCGGCAAGCGCCGAGGCGGAGGCGCCCAACGGGCAGACCACCGGGTAGCGCCCCATGGACGCGGGTGCTCGGCGCGCCGTAGTGCCCTCGGCCGCGCCCACTCATGGGATTATCGCCTTTGATCACCGTTGACGACGACATAGCGGACGAACCATGCGCATGAGCCCCCTGGCCGCCCTTGGCAGCATGCTTCCGCGCCTCCGCCCGCGGCTCCGGAGGGAGGACGCCGCGCAGGACATCCCCCGGGCCCCGTGGGGCCGCCCCGCTCGGATCTTCGTAACGCTTTTCGTCATCGTCGACCTGACCGGGGCCGGGCTGCTCCTGCTCCCCGCCGCCCACGCCGACGGCGTGCGGCTGACCGTCGTCGAGGCGCTGTTCACCTCCACGACGGCGCTGGCGGTCTGCGGTCTGTCGGTCATCTCCCTGGGGTCGGACCTCTCCCTGTTCGGCCAGCTCGTGGTTTTGGTGCTGATCCAGATCGGCGGTATCGGCATCATGGTCCTGGCGTCCATGCTGGGAGCGGTGGTGATCCGCCGGTTCGGGCTGCGCATGCAGCTCAGCGCCCAAGCCGAGACGCGCAGCCTCAGCGTCGGCGACGTGCGCGGAATCGTCACCCGGATCGTGGCGGCGAGTCTCTTCTGCGAGGGTGTGGTCGCCGTGATCATCGTCCCGCGGATCTGGTTCACCCAGGACGTCTCCGCCGCCGGGGCCCTTTACCACGGTGTTTTCCACGCGGTGTCGGGCTTCAACAACGCGGGCCTCTCCCTCTTAGACGACAGCCTGACCCGCTACTCCGGCGACCCCTTCATTCTCTTCCCCATCGCCCTGGCGACCATCCTGGGCGGGCTGGGATTTCCCGTGCTACTGGAGTTGCGACGCCACTTCCGCACGCCGCGCACCTGGACCCTGCACGCCAAGCTCACCATCGTCACCACGTTGCTCCTCTTCGCCGCGGGCGCCATCGTCGTGACCGCGCTGGAGTGGACGAACCCCGCGACGCTGGGTCCGATGGGCTGGGAGACCAAGCTCGTCAACGGCACATTCCACGGGATCATGCCGCGCAGTGGCGGGTTCAACGTCACCGACGTCGGCGCCATGGACCAGGCCACACTGCTGGTCATCATCATGCTGATGTTCGTCGGCGGCGGGAGCGCCGGCACGGCCGGCGGAATCAAGGTGGCCACGCTCGCGGTGCTGTTCCTGGTGGTCTGGACGGAGGTCCGCGGCCACCCCCAGGTCCACGTCTTCGGGCGGCGCCTGTCCAGCGCGGCGATCAGCCAGGCGCTGAGCCTGACGTTCCTCTCGATGACCGTGGTGGTCGTCTCCACCGTTGTCCTGCTTGTCACCACCCCGTTCGAGCTCACCGAGACACTTTTCGAGGTAGTGTCCGCTTCCGGGGTGGTCGGATTGTCCACGGGGATCACCCCCGAGTTGCATCCGGCGGCACAGACGCTGCTGATCGTGCTGATGATCGCCGGCCGGATCGGGCCCGTCACGTTCGCCTCGGCCCTGGCGCTGCGCGAGCGGACCCGCCGCTACGACCTGGCCGAATCGCGGCCGGTCATTGGTTGAGACGACCCTGAGGAGTAAGCAAGTGCAGCGGAGCAAGACCAATGACAAGCGGGTGCTCGTCATCGGATTGGGCCGGTTCGGCAGTTCCCTGGCCCTGGAGCTGGTGGCGCACGGCTGGGAGGTCCTCGGTATGGACTCCAGCCCGCGGCTGGTCCAGGCTTACGCCGACTCCCTGACCCACACCGTGGTCGCCGACGCCACCGACGACGAGGCTCTGCGCCAGATCGGCGCGCAGGAGTTCACCCGGGCCGTGGTCGCGATCGGTACCCACCTGGAGGAGAGCATTCTGGCCACCTCGCTCCTGGTCGACATGGGCGTGCCGCACATCTGGGCCAAAGCGGTCAGCCGTCGGCACGGGCGCATCCTGCAGCAAATCGGCGCCCACCACGTGGTGTTGCCCGAGCACGACATGGGTGAGCGCGTCGCCCACCTGGTGTCCGGGCGCATGCTGGACTTCGTGGAGTTGGAGGAGGACTTCGCGCTCGGCAAGACGCGCGCCCCTCGGGAGCTGATCGGGATCAGGTTGGGGGAGTCCGGGATCCGGTCCAAGCACGGCATCACCGTGGTCTGCATCAAGCGGCACGGGGAGCAGTTCACCTACGCGACCGCCGACACCGTCCCGCAGAAGGGCGACGTCATCGTGATCGCAGGTAAGACCAACGACGTGGAGCGGTTCGCCGAGATCAGCTGAGCCCCGCGGGCGTCCGATGTCCGGTCGGGGATCCGGCCATGCCGCCTTACCGCCTGAGATGTCCGTTACGCCCGGATAAATTGACAATCATTTTCATTTTCCTCATCATAGAGGACATGCGATCAGGGAGAGTGGCCGCGCGTGTCGCGGCGGGCGTTGCGATCAGTGCGATCGCTGCCGGATGCGGCACCGCGTCCGGCGGCGGGAACGGCGGAGACGGGGACGCGGTCAGTGTGATCACCGGCGTCTACCCGCTGGAGTGGCTGGCCACCCAGGTCGGCGGCGACCGCGTCGAGGTCACCAACCTGACCGAGCCCGGCACAGAGCCGCACGATCTGGAGCTGAGCCCGCCGCAGATCCGCGAGATCAACGACGCGGATATCAGCTTCTACGTCCACGGACTGCAGCCCGCGATCGACGACGCTCTAGAGCAGCAGCCCAGTGAGCGCCTGTTGGACGTCGGCGACCTGGTCAAGCTCCTCCCCGCCGATGTCGCGGCCGGTGCGGACGAGGGCCACGACCACGAGCATGACGACGGGCACGAGGGCGGCGAGGAGCACGGCCACGGTGAGGAGTCGGGCGACGGTCACGACCACGGCGACACCGACCCGCACATGTGGCAGGACCCCCAGCTGATGGCCGAGGCCGCCACCGGCTTGGCCAAGCGGTTGGCCGAGGTCGACCCGGACCACGCCGACGCCTACACGGCCAACGCCGAGAAGGTCGGCTCGGAACTCGACGCTATCGACGACGAGTACTCCGCCGGCCTCGCCGAGTGCGAGAGCCGCGATCTACTGACCAACCACACCGCGTTCGGCTACCTGGCCCACCGCTACGACCTCCGCCAGGTCGGCATCAGCGGGCTCGACCCGGAGACCGAGCCGTCCCCGGCCCGGATCGCCGAGGTCGCCGACCTGGTGCAGGACAAGGGGATCACCACGGTCTTCACCGAGACCCTGGCCAGCCCCGCCGTCGCCGAGACCATCGCCTCCGAGACGGGCGCGACGACCGCCGTGCTCGACCCCATCGAGGGCATCACCGACCAGTCGCCTGGGGACGACTATCCGTCGGTCATGCGCGCCAACCTGAAGGCGATTTCGAAGGGACTCGGCTGCTCCTGAGCCCCCACCAGCCCCCGCGCCTCCCAGGCCCCGTCGCTTCCGCGACGGGGCCTGCTCTGTGCACTACCAACTACGCAATTGCAGACGCTTGCATCATGCCTACAAACCACGAAAGACACCGGCGCGGTGGGTGCACGTTCGCTATCATGTTCAAAGTACGGTGCTAATGCACGTGCATAATCCAATGCATTCTCAGGCATTGGACTGCTGTCGCACATACGAAGAGTGAAGGAGCTGTACCCCCGTGACTGCTTACAACGGCATCAAGGCGTCCGAACTCACCAACGTCTCCTGGCAGAAGAGCCAGCGCAGCAACTCGCGCGGCACGTGTGTCGAGATGGCCCGGCTGGCCGACGGCCGCATCGCGATGCGCAACTCCAACTTCCCCGAGGGGCCGGCTCTGGTCTACACCCAGGCCGAGATCGACGCCTTGATCCTGGGTGCCAAGGACGGTGACTTCGACAACCTGCTGGCCTGATGTCCTGACTGGGATCAGTAGCCCAGGGATCGCGCCGCACCGGTCACGGCGCGAGGGAGGGGTTCCCACCTGATGTCGGGGGGTGGGCCCCTCCCGTTTCTCATGGGCTCCACACACACGCGAGCGGCCCCGATCGAGACCCACCTGAACTCAGCCACCCCGGCTAAAGATCGTCGATCATGCCCTTGATCAGGTCCTGGGTCTGGGAGGGAGGTTCGGCGATGACGCTCAGTCGTTCCATTGCCATCGTGTAGGCGTCGATCTCACTGCGCCGGTCCAGGCACATC
Source organism: Nocardiopsis rhodophaea (assembly GCF_039530945.1). Taxonomy (NCBI): domain Bacteria; kingdom Bacillati; phylum Actinomycetota; class Actinomycetes; order Streptosporangiales; family Nocardiopsidaceae; genus Nocardiopsis; species Nocardiopsis rhodophaea. Next base: position 126,130 of record NZ_BAAAPC010000012.1, on the reverse strand, counting down.
GAGCCGGTGAGCTGTTCGAGGTAGATGATGTCCGACAGCTCGAAGTCGGGGTAGCGCAGAATCGTGAAGGAGCCCGCTTCGGCCGCGACGGCGCCCGCCGCGAAGGGGATCACCTGCAACGTGATGTTCGGGTGGTCACAGGCGTGAAGCAGGTGTTGGAGCTGTCTTCGCATGATGTCCACGGGACCGACCGGACGGCGAAGCGCGGCTTCGTCGAGGATCGCCCACAGGCGCACGTCCGAGCCCTCGTAGATGTGGCGCTGCCGCTTCATGCGCACCTCGACGCGGTGCTCGACCTCCAGGCTGGGGGTCAGTACACCGGACGAGATCACGGAGCGGGCGTAGTCTTCGGTCTGCAGCAGACCGTGAACGAACTGCGCCTCATAGACGCGAATGCGGCTGGCGGCCTCTTCCAGGCCGACGTAGGACTGGAACCAGTTGGGCAGCGACTCGCCATAGTGCTGCCACCATCCCGGCTTCTTGGTGTCGCGGGCGAGGTCGGTCAGTGTCCGAACGACCTGCTTGTCGGTCACCCCGTAGAGCTTGAGCAGGTCCTCGACATCCCGCTCCTTGAACCCGACCCGGCCCAGCTCCATACGGCTGATCTTGGATTCCGAGCCCCGGATGTGGTGCCCCGCCGCCGCTCGCGAGATGTCGCGTGCCTCTCGGTACTTGCGCAGTTCCGATCCGAGCAGCATGCGCCGCACCGTCGGACCGCTGCCTTTCTTGAGGCGAGCGATATCCGCGGCCGCCGTTTTCCTACCCGTCGGCGCCAAGCCAGGCCCCTTCCTTTCCGCCAGGGTCCTTGCTTACGCCCTGAAGCCCCTGCACATCGTCGTTACACGATATCGCTGACACGGTCACACACCACCGAGTTTCGTCTGTGACACCGGTGCCAGGTTATACATGGGACGCGACAGACGCCCGTTTGGGGGACAGAGGGACGGGAGCGGTTCGATCGGACGCCGATCAGGCGAACAGCGCCCAGACATATTTACCGCTGGGGAAGGTGGGCAATACACCCCAGCGTCGAGCGAACGACGCGACGAGGTGCAGGCCGCGGCCACTCTCCAACATAAAATCGGGCTCGCGCCGGGCCGGCAGTCGATCGCTTTCATCCCTGACAGCACAGATCAGTTCGCCTCCCCAACGCACCATGCCGAGCTGGACGTCGGCGCCGCAGGCGCCGACCGCCGTGGCGGACGAACACCGGCACCCGTGCCGAAGAGCATTGGTGATGAGTTCGGACACCACCAGCTGTACGTCGCCGGTGAGGCCCGCCATACCCCACTCCCGCAGCACCCCGCCGCAGATCTCGCGGCCGATGGCGGGTGCTCCGGATTGCGCCACCAAGCTCCAGCACAGAATGTCGAGCCCGCGGCGGTCCGAGTGTCCGTCGAGCCGACCGCGCACGCCGTTCCGCAGGATCGGTACCCACCACGGCCCGTTCGGGTCACCGACCTCCGCCGCCACTTCCTCGCCGGCGGTCCTCCCTAGCGATTCCTGGGCTGGTTGTCCGGTCACCGCGATCCCCTTGCACTCGTCTCGATCGCCACCAGTACCGGACTGCGCGATGACCGGCACCCTTGAAGGACTACGCATGCGCAAGGCCCAGATGCACGTGCATCCTCCTCTTGCAGGAATCCTAGGACAAGCTCGCCGGGGGTTCAGGAAAAGCTGAGAGTTCGTGAAGAAGACTTGCCATCGGTTGCTACGACGAAACGCCGGGAACGCCGTGGACCAGGGAGTCCTCGGATGAATCCGCGACCGTCGCGTCAGGCCGCGAGTGTCCGGTAGTCGGCCACACGGTCCGGATAATCGGTGATTATCCCGTCGACACCGTCCCGGATCATCCGCTGGATCGCGTGGTCGTTATTGACAGTCCATCCGAAAAGGGTCAGTCCCTGGGCGTGAGCGCGGCGGACATAGGGAGCGGTGACCCGAAGATGATGCGGGTTGATCTGGCGCGCGTAGCGGGCGATCCGGCGAAGCCCGAAACGGCCGTATGTCTTGCCCAGAACCGCCGTGTGCAACCCCGGCACGTCCTCGGCGACCCGGCGCAGGGTGACCCAGTCGAAGCTCTGCAGGATGAGCCGACCGTCGGCGCCCGCCGCGCGCCAGTACCGGTCGGCGCAGAGGAACGCGGCGAGGTCACGGCACATCTCCGGGTCGCGCCGGTGGACCTTGAGCTCGACCAGCGCTCCCAGGTCATCCGCGCGCAGCGCGTCCAGCGCTTCCGTCAGCGTCGGCACGCGCTCTCCGGTGAAGCGTTCGCCGAACCACGAACCGGCGTCGAGGCGTTGGATCTCGGCGAGGGTGAAGTCGGAGACGCGCCACGACCGGCGGTCGGGGTACAGCTCGGCGACGTTGGTGGTGCGACGCAGGTCAAGGTCGTGGATGACGACGAACTGGCCGTCGGCGGTCCGCCGCACGTCAATTTCGGCCATGTCGGCGTGGTGAATTCGAGCCAGCCGAAGCGCGGACAACGTGTTCTCCGGCGCGTAGGCGGAGGCACCGCGGTGCGCGACGACGACCATCGGGCGCCGATACGATCCGGCTCCGACGACGCGCCGCTGCCGCCGCGCGAGGCCCCTGGAACCATTGCTGCCCGGCATACCACGGCCTTTCTCGGTCTGAACCGGCGGAGCTCTCTCCACCATCCTCACCGGCCCTGGCCACTCCCCGATGGCGAGCGGGTGAGCATCCGGTGGAAATATCGCGCCGATGCCACCCGCCTGGTTCTCTCATACCCGTCTACCCCGCGGGCTGGTCTCGTCGCGTAACGATACCCCGCCAGACGCCGAATTTTCGTAACTGTGTGTATTGACCAGTCCGCCCTACCGGAGGCGTGGTGCCCCCACCACCCTGGTCACCGCACCGCGCGCCCCTTGGCCCCGCAACGCCTGAAATGGGATCCTGAAGTCATCAGCGGATGACCTCGGGGAGTCACGATGACCGAGCCGCGTGCCGCCCGCCCGTTCATGCCCGGCTACGGCGTCTTGGGCCCCGATGAAGGGGGCGGGCTGCTGCCGTGGTCGTGGGCCGAGGAGCGGCTGCGCGAATCCCACGACTACTGGGTGTGCAGTGTATGGCCGGACGGCCGCCCGCACACGATGCCGGTCTGGGGGGTCTGGGACGCCCAGGAGCTCTGGTTCCGCAGCGCCCGGAGGTCGCGCAAGGTGCGCAATCTCCGCCTCAACCCGCGGATCTCCGTGTCCACCTGCGACGCGCGGCGCCCGGTCGTGCTGGAGGGGCGAGCCGGATTCGTGACCGAGGAGGCCGTGCTCGACTACCTCACCGCCCTGTTCAACGCCAAGTATCGGACACGGGCCACCCCGAACTTTCTGGACCCGGCCGTCTGCTCGACGGTGCGCGTGCGTCCGCACTGGGTGTTCGCCCTCGACATGAACGACTTCGACGGCTCGCCGACGCGCTGGCAGTTCGACACTGACTGAGCCTCATCCGCACCGCGTGCACGCCCGCTCGTGATCCGGGGCAGCGCCAACCACCCCACCCACATACCACCTGGTCGGTATGGAGTGGATAGGATCGGCCCCAGTGTGCCCTGGACCACTCCATCGGAGGTAGAACCATGTCAGAAGCAGCGCGCGTCGCGATCGTGACCGGTGCCGCCCGCGGCATTGGAGCGGCCACCGCCCGCCGGCTGGCCGCCGACGGCCGCTCCGTCGCGGTCATCGACCTCAAGGAGTCCGACGCCCAGCGGACCGCCGACGAGATCACCGCCGATGGCGGCACCGCCATCGGCGTCGGCGCCGACGTCAGCGACGCCGACCAGGTGGCCACCGCCGTCGGCCAGGTCGCCGAACGGCTCGGCCCGCCCACGATCCTGGTCAACAACGCCGGTGTCCTCCGTGACAACCTCCTCTTCAAGATGTCCGAGGAGGACTGGGACACAGTCATGAACGTGCACCTGCGCGGCTCGTTCCTGATGGCCCGCGCCGCCCAGCAGCACATGGTCGCCGAGAACTGGGGCCGCATCGTCAACCTTTCCAGCAGCTCCGCTCAGGGCAACCGGGGCCAGGCCAACTACTCGACCGCCAAGGCCGGGCTGCAGGGATTCACCAAGACGCTCGCCATCGAGCTTGGCAAGTTCGGCGTCACCTGCAACGCCGTCGCCCCCGGCTTCATCGTCACCGACATGACCAAGGCCACCGCAGCACGCGTGGGCATGGACTACGAGGACTTCAAGAAGGCCGCCGCCGAGAGCATCCCGGTCCGCCGGGTCGGCCAGCCGGAGGACATCGCCAACACCATCTCCTTTCTGACCAGCGAAGGGTCCGGATTCGTGTCCGGCCAGGTGATCTACGTCGCGGGTGGTCCCCTCGACTGACGCGCCAGGCGTCGCTGCCGGGGCCGCCGCCCGCACGGCGGCCCACCCGCCCTGCCGGGTCCCCCACAGGCCCCCACTCCCCCTCCGATCCCCAGTCCCTCAGTCGCGCACCGGAGGTGCCATGACAACGGCTCCCGCGGGGGCGTCGCTCGACGCGACCGCACTACGCCAACGGGTCGCGGCCGTCGTCGCCGCCCACGATCCCACCACCACCGATCCCACCGAGTTCCTGGCCGCCCGTTTCGACGCGGGGCTGGCGTGGGTCCACTTCCCCGAGGGCGAGGGCGGGCTGGGCGCCCCGCGCGTCCTGCAGACCGTCGTCGACGAGGAGTTCGAGCGGCTCGGTGCCGTCCCCGCCGGGCGCGACAAGCTCATCATCGGCCTCGGCATGGCCGCTCCGACCATCGTCGCGTTCGGCACGCCCGAACAGCGCCGCCGCTACCTCAAGCCGCTGTATGTCGGAGAGGAGGTCTGGTGCCAGCTGTTCAGCGAGCCCGGCGCCGGGTCCGACCTCGCCGCCCTCGGCACCCGCGCCGTGCGCGACGGCGACACGTGGGTGGTCAACGGGCAGAAGGTGTGGACGTCACACGCACACAACGCACGGTGGGCGATCCTGGTGACCCGCACGGACCCCGATGTCCCCAAGCACCGGGGCATGACCTACTTCATCTGCGACATGCACGCGCCGGGCGTCGACGTCCGTCCGCTGCGCCAGCTGACCGGTGAGGCCGCGTTCAACGAGGTCTACCTGACCGACGTCCGCATCCCCGACTCCCACCGGCTGGGTGAGGTCGGAGACGGCTGGCGGGTCGCGCAGACCACCCTGATGAACGAGCGCGTGTCCATCGGGGGCCGACCGGAGCCGCGCGAGGGCGGACTCATCCGGTTCGCCACGGAGGCCTGGCGCTCCGCACCGCCGGAACTGCGCACACCGGGGCTGCACGACACGCTGATGCGGCTGTGGGTGGAGGCCGAGGCCGCTCGGCTGACCCAGGAGCGGCTGCGCCAGCAGCTCGCGATCGGCCAGCCCGGGCCGGAAGGATCGGCCACGAAGCTCGCGTTCGCCCGCCTCAACCAGGAGATCTCCGGCCTGGAGGTGGAGCTGCGCGGCGCCGAGGGACTGACCTACGACGACTGGACATTCCACCGCCCCGACGGCCACGGGATGGCCACGCGCGGCGCCGGGTACCGCTACCTGCGCAGCCGGGGCAACTCGATCGAGGGCGGGACCTCGGAGATCCTGCGCAACATCATCGCCGAGCGCGTCCTGGGCCTGCCCGGGGAGATCCGGGTCGACAAGGACGTCGCGTGGAAGGACCTGCCGAAGTGAGCACGACCGAAACGGACCTGCTGTACAGCGAGGTCGAGGAAGAGCTGCGCGACAGTGTCCGCGGACTGCTGGCGGTCAAGTGCCCGGCCTCGGGCGTCCTCGCGCGGGTGGAGAGCGACGCACCCACCGACACCGCCCTGTGGCAGGAGCTGTGCCGGCTTGGGGTGGCTGGCCTGCCGATTCCCGAAGCCCAGGGCGGGGCCGGTGCGAGCTGGCGGGAGGCGGCGGTGGTGGCCGAGGAGCTGGGCCGGGCGGCCGCCCCGGTACCGTTCCTCGGCAGCGCGGTGCTGTCCACCGCGGCGCTGCTGAACCTCGGCGACTCCCCCAGCGTGACCGCGACCCTCGGCCGCATGGCCTCGGGCGAGTTGACCGTGGCGCTCGCCGTTCCTCTGGCGACGGTGCCCGGAGGGGCCTTCCCTGGGGCGGTGCGGGAGGAGAACGGCGAGCTTACGGGAACGGTCACCAAGGCGGCCGACGTGACGGCCGCCGACACCCTGCTGGTCCCCGCCCTCGCCCGAAGCGGCCCCGGCCTGTACCTGGTGGAGGCGACCGACACGGTGCGGACACCGCTGGTCGGGCTGGACCTGACGCGGCCGCTGGTCGACGTCGGACTGGACCGGGCCGCCGCCCGGTGCGTGGCCACGGGTCCGGTCGCCGAGCGGGCGCTGCGCACGGCGCTGGTGACCGGAGCGGCCATACTCGCGTCCGAACAGCTGGGCGTGGCCCAGTGGGCGCTCGACACGACCGTCGACTACGTGAAGACCCGCACCCAGTTCGGCCGCGCCGTGGGGTCGTTCCAGGCGGTCAAGCACCGGCTGGCGGACGTGTGGGTGGCGGTCTCTCAGGCGCGGGCCGTCGCCAGGAACGCGGCGAGCGCGGTGGCGCACGCGCCGGACAGCTCCGAGGCCGAGCTGGGCGCCGCGCTGGCCCAGGCGTTCGTGTCCCGTGTCGCGGTGACCGCGGCTGAGGAGGCGGTGCAGCTGCACGGCGGCATCGGCTTCACCTGGGAGCACCCGGCCCACCTCTACCTGAAGCGGGCCAAGAGCGACGCGATCGCCCTGGGCACCGCCGACCGCCACCGCATGGCCGTGGCCGGGCTCGTCGACTTGCCCGTCGGAACGGAGGACTGACTCGACCTCGGCACCGCCACGGGTCTCCTGAGCCCCTCCGGGTCTGCTGGACGGCCTTGTCGGCGGTCGCCTCATCCGGTGTTCTTGGGCGAAAAGCAGCACCGACGACGGCAGGGGGCTGGGCACGTCGGCTCCCTGCCCGAAGCGGGGGTGGTGGCTGCGAGGGGAGCAGGGGCGGGGCACCCCTGGTCGGCTCCGGGGAGGGCCGTGCGGGCGGCCCGAAACTCGACGTGCGAACCTTCGGGCGCCGGTTATGCCCGTTTTGCCCCACCTTCCCCGCGATGATCATGGGATCTGTCCCGGTTCTGTCCGGTTTGCCGGGAGATTTCCCATGATCATCGCGAGGCAGAGGACAGGGGCCGGGCCGGGCGACTGGCGGCGCCTGCCCCCTGGCGGATATGGCTGGGCGGCGACTCGCGACGCGAGGACGGCCCTTTCGCCTCACGTGAAGGCCATTCGGCGATGCGGGAGCCGTCGGCTGCCACAGGCCCCGCTGGCGATGATCATGGGAATAGTCCCGACAAACCGGACAAAACAGGGACAGATCCCATGATCATCGCGGGGAACGTGGGGCACAACGGGCATAACTGTTAGCTACCGCCCCTGTTCCACCGGGCGGAGACCGGCGGGGCGGGCCGCCGCAAGTGGACCCAGCTGACGGCACCCCGCACACAACCGGCGCCCCAGCCCCCTGCCGCCGTCGGTGCCGCTTTTCACCCAAGAACACCGGATCAGCCAACCGCCGACAAGGCCGCCCAGCAGACCCGTGGCGGTGCCGAGGTCGAGTCAGTCGATCCCGCGCGCTGCCATGGCCTCGCCGGTCGCCTCGGCCGAGCGGATCAGGCCGACGATCACCGGCACCACCATGAGGTGCGGGCGGCCGCGCAGTCCACGGGCCGCGTAGGCCTCGCGGGACGCCCGCAGGGCGGCGTCGACCATGGGGATGGACCGGATGGTGAGTGCCAGGACGAGGGCGACCCGGTCCGGGCGGACCCCGGCGAAGCGCAGGGGGCGGGCCAGGCGTTCGAAGAGGGCGAGCATCTCGCTCACCCGGGTGGTCAGCGTGACGAGCCCGGCGAGCAGGACCGCGGTGGTGAGCTGGGCACAGACGCGGGCGGCGGTCGGCCAGTCGGCCGCGAATCCCTGGAAGACGGCGATCAGCACGAGGAACGGGAGAACGGGGCGCACCACTCGCCAGACATAGCGCGGGGGCAGTCCCCCCAGCGGGTAGGCCAGGGCGGCGGTGCACGCGGCCCCCAGAGCGACCCAGAGGTTCCCGAGGGCGATCACCGTCGTGACCACCACCAGCAGGACCAGCAGCTTGGCCCCGGACGGGGCGCGGTAGAGCACCGAGTCGCCCGGGACGTAGAGCCCGATGATGTTCACCGGCCGGGCTCCCGGAGCGCGGAGGCGTCGGCCGACGGCCGGTCGGCCTCGACCGCACCCGCCTGCGCTCGCTCTCTGGCGCGCCGGTCCATCAAGCCGCTGTAGTGTGCGACCGCCTCCCCCGGCTCCCCGTCGAACACAATGCGGCCGTCGTCCATGACCAGGACGCGGTCGAAGTCGGCGAGGGAGTCCAGGTGGTGGGTGAGCAGGACGATCTGCTGCGAGAGTTCGCGCAGGGTCCGTTCGATGACCTTGACGTTATGCAGGTCAAGCAGTGTTGTGGGTTCGTCGCAGACAAGGATCTCCGGTTCGGTGACCAGCACCGACGCCAGCGCCAGCATCTGCTTCTGGCCGCCGGAGAGCAGGTGGGCCGGGTGGTCGCGGTGGTCGGCGAGTCCATGGCGGTCCAGGATGGCGTCGACCTTGGCGTCGATCTCGGCGGCCGACAGCCCGCTGCCGCGCAGCCCGATGGCCACGTCCTCGGCGACCGTGGGCATGAGGATCTGGGTCGTGGCGTCGGAAAAGACGAACCCTACCCGCCGCCGGATCTCCCGGGCGTGCTTGCGGGTGTCGCGGCCGTCCACGAGGACGCGGCCGGAGTCGGGCACGATGAGCCCGTTGAGCATCCGCGCGAGCGTGGACTTGCCCGAGCCGTTCGCGCCGATCAGCCCGATACGGTGCTCGGTGAGCCGCAGCGAGACATCGCTGAGCACGACGCGCCCGTCGTAGGCGTGTGTCACGTTCTCCAGCTGCAGCATGGGCGCGGGCTCCTTGTGAGGTGGTGACCGGCGGCGGGTGGAGGGCTCATGCGGGTCAGGCGCCGTTGCCTGCCTCGACGGTGCCCCTGGTGCCCGCCGGCGGGATGGGGTAAGCGCGGTAGACAGCGCTGGCGATCGCCGCCGCGAGCGCGGCCTTGACCAGGTCGCCTGGGAGGAAGACGACGGCGGCGTAGGCCGTGGCAAGCAGGCCGTCACCGACGACGACGGCGGTCCACGGAATCCCGATGAGGTAGATGACGGCCATGCCGCCGAGGATGTTGGCGCCGAACCCGGCCCAGAAGCGGTAGCGGGGCATCATGCGCTGGGCGAGCAGGCCGATCACCAGGGCGCCGACGACCCAGCCGAGCAGGTAGCCGCCGGTGGGGCCGAGGAAGGGCGCTACGCCACCGCGTCCGCCGGGCAGCAGCGGGAGGCCGGCGAGTGTCAGGGCGAGGAAGGTGAGGATGGCAAGCGTGCCGCGCTTGGCTCCCAGCAGGCTCGGGGCCAGCATGACGCCGAGCGTCTGCAGGGTGACGGGCACCGGCCCGACCGGGATAGAGAACGGCATGCTCAGAACGGCGAGCAGTGCGGCGAACATGCCGATGAGGGCGATGTCGCGGGCGGTCAGGCCGCGGTACCGCACGCGGGGGGCGGGGGCGTCGGGCATGGGTCTTCCTGTCCTGGTCGTGGTTGAGCTGCGCACCCCGGTGACCGGGGCATTCGTTATTGATTGTCGCCTATGACCACGTCGGGACAGTTTGTCGGGGTGTGACGGTATTGTCCGGCGGATCCTTGTGGGGGCGTGTCAGTACGGGTCCAACCGCGAGGCCGGTGAGGCTGCCCGTCCGGCGCTCGTTAACCGCGCGGAGCCGGACGCCGCAGGGGTGGCCGCCCAGGAACGACGGCCCGGCGTCCGTGCCGCAAGGCCGGTGAGGCCGCCCGCCCAGCGCTCGTTAACCGCGCGGAGCCGGACGCCGCAGGGGTGGCCGCCCAGGAACGACGGCCCGGCGTCCGTGCCGCAAGGCCGCCGGTAACCTCCCCCGTGGCGCGGTCGTGTCAGACCCGGCGCGTCCCCCGAGGGAGGGATTAGGGGGTGGAGGTTTCGATCCACCTGGCCCGCCGATCGGCGGCTCCCAGCGCGCCCTCCTTTCCGCCCGGATCCCCTGGACCTCCGCCGCAGGTCGCGGGGGATCGGCCACTTCCCCGCGGGGACGTGGCCGACCTTCCCGGGATCACCACCGGGATGGGCGGCCTTGGTGGGTGTCCGCGCGGAGTTCCGTGAGGATCGCTTCCTGCCCCGGGGGGCCGGGGAAATGGCCGCCGGGGATCGTGGCCATGGAGAACCGCCGGGTCGTGTACCGCTTCCATTCGCGAACCCCTGCCTCGGTGACCATGGGGTCGTCGGTCCCCGCGAACGCGGTGATCGGGATGTCGAGCGGTGCCGCCGAACGCCAGCGGTAACCGGCGTAGATCCTGTAGTCGCGCATCAGCTCCTCCCCGACGACACGCAGCGTGTCGGGGTCATCAAGCAGCTCGGCCGGGATCCCTCCGTAGCGGTCGGCGGCGCGCCGTGCCAGCTCCACCGGGTCGTCCGGAACCACCAGACTGTGCCCGATGTGCGGCGCTTCCCGCCCGCTGACGACCAGGCGGCGCACGGCACGCCCGTCGGCGCGCAGGGCCCGGGCGGTCTCGTAGGCGAGCAGGGCGCCCATGCTGTGGCCGTACAGGGTGAGCTCGCCCGGCAGGCATCCCAGCTCCGCCACGTACGCGTCGACCGTTCCGGTCCACTGGTCGGTTGGCGGGCCGCCGTTCCGGCGGCGGATGGCCACCCACATCCGGTACCGGTCGGCGAGCTTGGCCCGCCAGGGAAGGAAGCTCATCTCCGAGCCGCCCGCGTGCGGAAAGCAGACGAGGTGCGCGTCCGCGCCTTCCTGTCCGCCGATGGGGACGACGGTCTCCGCGGGCACGGCGGACGGACCGTGCTCGCCGAAGTGGGGGTCGCCATCTGCGGTTCTCGCGGGCATCGCACCATCCAGGGGTCAGTGAGGACACGGCCGGACCGGGTGTCACCATGCCCGGATATCCGACAACCCGGGCTGGCCGGCACCTTGAGGTCACGGCGCCCCACCGTAATGGACGCGTCGCCCGCGGAAACGACCGGCCCCCGGCTTTTCTTGCGCGATCTCAGGCGATCAGTTCGGCCTCCTTCGGCCTGGAGAGCGTGTACTCCAGCAGGCGGCGGAGCACGCGGCCCGCGTCGCGGCGTTCCCTGGCGTCGAAGTCGACGATGGGGACGCTCGGGTCGATTTCGAGCGCCTCGCGGATCTGCTCGATCGTGTAGTCGAGCTGGCCGTCGAACCGGTTGAGCGCGACGATGTAGGGGATGCTCTGGTTGCGTTCGAAGTAGTCGATCGCGTCGAAGCAGTCGGCCAGACGGCGGCTGTCGACCACGACGACCGCGCCGACCGCCCCGCGCACGATGTCGTCCCACATGAACCAGAAGCGGGCCTGGCCCGGCGTGCCGAACAGGTACATGATCAGCTCGTCTTCGAGCGTGAGGCGGCCGAAATCCATGGCGACGGTGGTGGTCGTCTTGCCGGGGATGGCCGTCAGATCGTCGTGGCCCATGCTGGCCTCGGTCATCACGGCCTCGGTGGTCACCGGGGGGATCTCGGAGACCGAGCCGACCAGGGTGGTTTTGCCCGCGCCGAACCCGCCGGCGACGACGATCTTGGTGGACACTAGCGAGCCGGAGCCCGCAATGTCATTGGAAGAGACGTTCGAGTCCACGGAGCGCCCTCTCCAGAACTTGGTTTTCCGACGGACTGTGTCCGGTGATGGTCGGGTGGATGTAGACGTGCCCCTGGTCCGCCAGGTCACTGATGAGAACCTGGGCCACGCCGATGGGGATCCGGAGTTCCGCGCCGATCTCGGCGACCGAGCGTGGTTCCCGGCACAAAAGGCGGATGCTCTGCGATTCCGGCAGCAGGTTCGACGGGGCCGGAGCATCCGGATCGGAGACCGAGACAAGGGTCTGCACCATCAGGGGATGGCGCGACCTCGTCCTGCCGCCAGTGAAGGTGTAGGGGCGGATCCTGGCGCCCCTCTTCCTACGAAAGCTCATTGTGCTGGCATCCTCTTCGTATTCCGGTGCCGGGTCCGGTCGGAAGTCGGCAGGATCGGCACGGTCACGGCGTGATGACCTCACGCAGCTGGGAGCGCAGCTGGGGAGTGAGCACGTGCCCCGCGCTCTCCACGAGCAGCGCCATCTTATAGGCGACGATTTTCATGTCGGCGCTGCTCGATGTCAGGACCGCCAGCGTCGATCCGTCGCTGATCGACATCACGAACAGGTGCCCGTGCTCCATCCGGAGAATGAGCTGTTCCGAGGTGCCTTTGCTGAAGAGCCGCGCCGTGCCGTCCGACAGGCTCTGCATGCCGCTCGCGATGGCCGCGAGCTGTTCGGCGTGCTCCTCGGGAAATTGCTCGGAGGCGGTGAGCAGGAGTCCGTCAGAGGAGACGACCACGGCATGCTCCACCCCGGGCATTTCGGAGACGAAGTTGGATATGAGCCAGGTGAAATTCTCCGCGCTTTCGCTCAAGCGGTTGTCCATGTGCGACCAGATCCTCGGTGGGTTTCCGTAGCGGGATTGCTGGGTGTAAGGGGACTGTCCGGCCACCTGCCCGCGGCCGGGGCGACCGCCGGTAGCGCCGCGTTCTCCGTTTGCGGCGCCGGAGCGGGGCGGTCGCGGACCTTGGCTATTCGTCGGAACCGCTGCCCGCTGCCTCCTGGCCTTCGATGAAGCCTTCCAGGTCGGCCCGGATCCGCTCGGCCTTGCTGGCGGGTGCGCCGTTCCCGTCGCCCGCCGTACCGTCCACCGATGTCTCCGGGCCGGCCAACGGCAGAGGAGCGGTGTTCCTGTGGGCGCTGCGGCGCGGCAGCCCGGCCGCGGTCACCGACGACTCCATGGCGCGGTTGTTCTCCTGCGCTTCCGAACCGGGAACGGATGGTGTGGGACGGCGTGGCAAGGACCCGTCGGAGGGCGCCAGCGACATCGAGGGGGAGACCGGGCGCACGAGGGAATGCGCGGACCTGCCGACGGGCGGCTCGACCGGACGGGGGCCGGTGCTACCGAACAGCGAGGACGGCACCACGACGTGGGCACTGATGCCGCGGAAGGCGCGTCCTTCGAGTTGCACCTGCAGACCATGTCTGTGCGCGATGCGGCTGACGACGTAGAAGCCCATGTGCCGGATGACTTCCTCGTCCAGCACGGGCTCGCCGCGGAGCCGGGAGTTGTACGCCTCCAACCGGTCCGGGGGAATGCCGATCCCCTCGTCCTCGACGGTGATGAGCAGCTGGTCCTCACCCATCGCCTGGGCGCTGATGACGACCTGGGCGTGGTCGGGCGACTTCTCCGTCGCGTTGTCCATCAGCTCGGCGATGAGGTGGCTGATGTCGTCGGCCGCGGCGCCGGAGATGAACAGGTCGGGCAGGTGCCCGAGGCGGACGCGCTGGTACTCGCTGATCTCGGAGATCGCGGCGCGCGCGACGTCGAGCAGAGGGACCGGCTCGGTGGCCGTGTCACCGGAATCCTGCCCGGCGAGGACCAGCAGGTTCTCGCCATTACGGCGCATCCGGGTGGCCAGGTTGTCGATCCTGAAGAGCTTGTCGAGCAGCGTGGGGTCCTCGCTGCTGTCCTCCAGCTCCTCCACGACCTCGATGAGCGAGTCCACCAGGGCAAGGTCGCGCATGGCCAGACCGGCCAGGGTTCCGGTCAGCAGATCGGCGCGGTCCGGTACGGGCACCGGCCCGGACGCGGGGACCGCGGGTGGTGTCTCAGGAGTGGGGGCGGTCGCCACCGCGGGCGGCGCCTGCGGTGCCGACGGCGACGGGCCCATGGGGGCGGGAGCGGGGGGAGCCGTCTGCGGCTGGGCGCCGTAGGGCGGGACGGGCTGCGGCCCGCTTCCAGCGCCGGGGTGGGGCGGGGACGGTGGCTGGTGCAGGGGGTAGCCCGGCCGCACGCCGGGGGTGGGCGAAGCGGGCGGCTGCACCTTCCGGCCGACGCCGATGCGGCGCAGGAAGCGTCGCCACCCGGAGTCCGAGGGCGGCGGGGCGGCGGCCTCCACCCGCATCATGTGCGAGAGAGGATGGTCCCCGTTCTGGGACGGCTGAGGGGGCAGGGGTTGGTCTCCCCGCCCGGCCGACGACGGTGGCTGTGCCACGGCACATCTCCTCGTATGCAAGGGGAACCGGACGGCGGTACAGGGGGTCTCAGAACGCAGGATGCCGTCGGAGCTCGCACAGGAGCCGGGCCCGAGTTCGCGTGACCTACCGCGATCGGCTCATACCAGCGGTGGTGCCCACCCATCACGGCGGTGGCGCCGCTGGCATCGCGCACTTGACCCCGCGGTTGGTCAACCGCCGGGATATCGCCTCATGATCAACGAATCGTCGGCAACGCTAGCACCGACCAATCCCCTTATGCAGCAAGGTTTCGCGACCTTCTGACGTTCTCTTGACGAATGCGGACCGGCCGCTCTCGGTGACTCTCCGACTACCTGGGCGGACACGCGCCCAACTGATCACGATGTGATGAGAACCACCCACCGGATCATCAGACCCATTTTCGTCCGCTATCCGACCTTTGCCGCCTCGATCGCCTTGAGAATCCTCTTCTCCGAAACCGGGTAGGCGGTGCCCAGCTCCTGGGCGAAGAGACTGACCCGCAGCTCCTCCAGCATCCACCGGATCTCCCGCACACCCGTTTCGTCGGCCCGCCCCGGCCCCAGCCCGGCGAGCAGCTTCTCCCACGCCTGACGCATCTGTTCGACCTTGGCCATGTTGACCTGGTCGCGGCGGGGGTTCTCGGGGAGCTTGGCGAGCCGGTACTCCATGGCTCGCAGGTACCGGTGCAGGTCGGCCAGGCGTCCCCGGCCCGTTTCCGTGACGAAACCAGAATGGATCAGCCCCGCCAGTTGGCCCTGGATGTCGTTGAGGGACGGCAGGACGGCCAGGCTCGTGGTGCCCTTCAGCTTCCGCTGCACCTCGTGGGCCTTGCCCAGTACCCGCGCGGTGGCCGCCACGACCTCGGCCAGCGTGTCGCCGAGTTCGGCGCGCACGTGCTCGCGCAGCTGGTGGAAGGCGTCGCCGTCCCACACCGGGCCCCCGGCCTCGGCCATCAGCGCGTCGACGGAGCAGCGCAGGCAGTCGTCGAACAGCGCGGTGATGCCGCCGTGCGGGTTGTGGCTCAGGGCGAGTTTGGCCGTGTTGTCCAGGCCGCGCTGGACCACCGCGACCGGCGAGGGGACCTGCAGCAGGAGAAGCCGCCGCACGCCGGCCCACATGGCCGCGCGCTGTTCGGCCTCGGTGTCGTAGATCCTGATGGCGACGCTGTCGCCCTCATCGACCAGGGCCGGGTAGCCCCGGACCGACGGGCCGGCCGACTTCCGCTCGAAGGTCCTGCTCAGCGGGCCGAAGTCCCACGAGGTCAGCCCCGTCTTCTCGATGCCCTTGGCCTCGGCGGAGATCGCCTTCTGCAGTCGCGGCTTGAGCTGGGCCCGCAGGGCGGCCAGGTCCTTGTCCTCGGCCAGCTTGCGGCCCTTGGTGTCCACCGCGCGGAAGGTGATCCGCAGGTGGTCGGGGACCCGGTCCAGCTGCCAGTCGTCCGCGCTGATGCGCTCCCCGCTCATCTGGCCGAGCTCTCGGCCCAGCGCCTCGCACAGCGGCTCGGTGTAGGGGGTGAGCCGGGCGAGGACGGCTTCGGCGTGGTCGGGAACGGGCACGAAGTTGCGCCGCAGCGGTTTGGGCAGGGACCGGATCAGCGCGGTGACCAGCTCACGCCGCAGGCCGGGGATCTGCCAGTCGAAGCCCGTGTCCTCCACCTGGTTGAGGACCTTGAGCGGGATGTGCGCGGTGACGCCGTCGGCGTCGGCACCTGGTTCGAACTGGTAGGACAGCGGGAAGGTAAGCGACCCCTGACGCCAGGTGTCGGGGTAGTCCTCCTCCCGCACCTCGTCGGCCTCCTCGTTGATGAGCATCGACTTCTCGAAGCCGAGCAGGTCGGGATCGGTCCGGCGGACCCGCTTCCACCACGCGTCGAAGTGGGCGGCCGAGACCACCTCGGCGCCGATGCGCTCGTCGTAGAACTGGAACAGCGTCTCGTCGTCGACCAGGATGTCGCGGCGGCGCGCGCGGTGCTCCAGGTCCTCGACCTCCTCCAGCAGCCGCCGGTTCTCGTGGAAGAACTTGTGATGCGTCTCCCAGTCGCCCTCGACCAGGGCGTGGCGGATGAACAGCTCGCGGGAGAGCTCCGGGTCGATCTTGCCGTAGCCGACCTTGCGCTGAACGACGATGGGCACGCCGTAGAGCGTGACCCGCTCGTAGGCCATGACCGCGCCGCGGTTCTTCTCCCAGTGCGGCTCGCTGTAGGAGCGCTTGACCAGGTGCCCGCCGAGCTCCTCGGCCCATTCCGGTTCGATCCGGGCGTTCATCCGTCCCCACAGCCGGGAGGTCTCCACCAGTTCGGCGGACATCACGAAGCGGGGCTGTTTCTTGAACAGCGATGATCCGGGGAAGATCGCGAAGCGGGCGCCGCGCCCCCCGAGGTACTCGTGCTTCTCCGGGTCCTTGAGGCCGATGTGCGAGAGCAGGCCGGCCAGCAGGGAGATGTGCACCTGGCGCGGGTCGGGCCGGGCGGAGTTGAGGGTGATCCCCATGCCCTTGACGACCTGCTTGAGCTGGCTGTAGATGTCCTGCCACTCGCGGACGCGCAGGTAGTTGAGGAACTCGGCGCGGCACAGCTTGCGGAACTGGTTGCCGGACAGCGCCCGCTGTTGCTCCCGCAGGTAGGACCACAGGTTGAGGTAGGCGAGGAAGTCCGACTCTTTGTCGGCGAAGCGGGCGTGCGACTCCTGGGCGGCCTGCTGCTTGTCGGCCGGGCGTTCCCGCGGGTCCTGGATGGACAGCGCGGCGGCGATGATCATGACCTCGCGGACGCATCCGTTGCGTTCGGCCTCCAGCACCATGCGGCCCAGCCGCGGGTCGACCGGCAGCTGCGCGAGCTTTCGGCCCAGCGGCGTGAGGCGCTTGCGGGCGTCGGTGGCCTGCGGGTCCAGCGCCCCCAGTTCCTGGAGCAGGTGGACGCCGTCCTTGATCTGCCGGTGGTCGGGGCCTTCGACGAAGGGGAAGGCGGCGATGTCGCCCAGCCCGAGCGAGGCCATCTGCAGGATGACCGAGGCGAGGTTGGTACGCAGGATCTCGGGGTCGGTGAACTCGGGGCGGGAGCTGAAGTCCTCCTCCGAGTACAGCCGGATGCAGATGCCCTCGGACACGCGGCCGCAGCGGCCCTTGCGCTGGTTGGCCGAGGCCTGGGAGATGGGTTCGATCGGCAGCCGCTGCACCTTGGTGCGGTGGCTGTAGCGGGAGATGCGCGCGGTGCCGGGGTCGATGACGTACTTGATCCCCGGCACGGTCAGCGAGGTCTCGGCGACGTTGGTGGCCAGCACGATGCGTCGCCCCCGGTGGGGGGTGAACACGCGGTGCTGCTCTGCCGAGGAGAGGCGGGCGTACAGCGGGAGGATCTCGGTGTCGCGGAGCTTGAGCTTCTCCAGTGCGTCGGCGGTGTCGCGGATCTCCCGCTCACCGCTGAGGAACACCAGGACGTCGCCGGGGGCCTCGCGGCCCAGCTCCTCGACGGCGTCGCAGATGGCCTGGACCTGGTCGCGCTCGGTGTCGTCGGTGTCGCCGCCGTCCTCAGCGATGGGCCGGTAGCGGACCTCGACGGGGTAGGTGCGCCCGGAGACCTCGACGATCGGGGCGTCGTCGAAGTGCCGGGAGAAGCGCTCGGGGTCGATGGTGGCCGAGGTGATGATGACCTTGAGGTCGGGGCGGCGCGGCAGGAGCTGCTTGAGGTAGCCGAGCAGGAAGTCGATGTTGAGGCTGCGCTCGTGGGCCTCGTCGATGATCAGGGTGTCGTACCGGCGCAGCATCCGGTCCTGCTGGATCTCGGCCAGCAGGATGCCATCGGTCATGACCCGGACGAGGGTGTCCTCGCCGGAGTGGTCGGTGAACCGCACCTTGTATCCGACGGTCTGGCCCAGGGGGGAGTCGAGCTCCTCGGCGATGCGCTCGGCCACGGTGCGCGCGGCGATGCGCCGCGGTTGGGTGTGGCCGATGCTGCCCTGCACGCCGCGGCCCAGCTCCAAGCAGATCTTGGGCAGCTGGGTGGTCTTCCCGGAGCCGGTCTCACCGGCGACGATGACGACCTGGTGGTCGCGGATCGCCTCGGCGATGTCGTCCTTCTTCTGGCTGACCGGAAGGCTGGCGGGATAGCTGATCTGCGGGCAGGCGGCCTTGCGCTGCTCCAGACGCATCTCGGCGAGGTCGATCTCGGCGGCCAGCTCGGCGGCGATGGCGTCGCGCTTGCGTTCGTCGCGCACTTTGTGCAGGCCGTCGATACGACGGCGCAGCCGGTGCCGGTCGGCGGGCATCAGCTGGCCCAAGCGGGCGCGGAGTTCCGGGTAGGGCGCGGGGGAACCCGCGGACTTCTCCGAACGCGGGGATCTGGCTGGCGAGGTTCTCATACCGAGGTCAAGGATATGAGCGTTCGCAAGGGGTTTTCTCCGCAAACGACCGGCCATTCGGGAGATCCACGCCCTGAAACGTGTTCCATGTCACTCAGGGTTGGGTAGCGTCACACACGGCACATGTGACGAGTATGCATGCCCCGAGTACTCACCCCCCGGATCATGGCCCTGGAGAGGACCAGCGAGTATGCGACGACCGTGGCTCGGATTGAGCGCGCTACCACTGAGCCTGATTCTGCTGACCGCCTGTACCCAGCCCGCCGAACGCGGCAGCTTCGAGAGCCTCTCCATCGCGAGTGGCACCACGGGCGGGGTCTACTATCCCATCGCCGGAGCGATCTCCCAGATCGTCGGTTCGGAGGTCGAGGGTGTCGGCGCCACGGCCGAGGCCACCGCCGCCTCGGTGGAGAACCTGCGCCTCCTCGGCGCCGGGGCCAGCGAGCTCGCCGTCGTCCAGGGCGACTCCGCTTACCAGGCCGACAATGGGGAGGGCGAGTTCGCCGAGCAGCCGGTCGAGAACCGCGCGTTGGTGGTGCTGTACCCGAACGTGTACCACAACGTGTCCCTCCAATCGATCGACGACCGGCTCGAACTCGACTGCTTCTCCGACGTCCGGGGCCGCCGGTTCTCCGTGGGCGCGCCGGGCAGCGGCAACGAGCTGACCACCAGCCTGGTGTTCGAGGACCTGGGCATGGACTTCGACGACATCGACGTGCAGCGCTACGCCTACGCCGAGACCGCCCGGGCGCTGCGCGAGGGCCAGCTGGACGCCGGTTCGTGGGTGGTCGGCGAGGGCCACGGCAGCCTGCGCGAACTGGAGGCCACCGACCCCCTGCACCTGATCCCGCTGTGCGGCGACGAGGTGGACGCCGTGGTCGAGGATCACCCCTTCTACACGTCGCACATCATCGAGGGGGACACCTACTCCACGGTCTCCCGTGACGTGCGGACCCTGGCGGTGTGGAACATCCTCACCGTCCGGCCCGACTTCCCTGACGCCCTCGCCTACCGGCTGGTGAAGGCCGTCTACGAGAACGCCGAGGCGGTGAACCAGGTGTACCAGCCCGGAGCCGAGTACCTGGTCCCCGAGACGCTGCGGAAGAGCCCGGTACCGCTGCACCCGGGGGCGCTGCGGTACGCCGAGGAGGCCGGCGTGGACATCCCGCTGAAGCTGCACGGCTGAAGGTCCGGCGGGCCACCGTGACGCGCCACCGAAGACCGGGCACCGGCCGGGCCGCTGCCGCCGGGGCCACCGGACTCCTCGTTCTGGTGGCCCTCCTGTGGCCGGTCTGGCCGGCCCTGACGCTGGAGGGGCCGGCCGGACCCCTCGGGGATCTGCCGCTCGATGGGCGACGGTGCTTCGGCCTCACCTTCGTGCATTCCGTCGACGGACTGCCCATCGAGGACCGCTACCAGGTCCGCTCCGGGCGGATCGTGCAGGAGTCGACCCTGCTGGCGCAGTTCGGCGCCGGGACGGGACACATCCCCGGGGTCGGCACCGGCCGGGCGGTCGGTGAGCGGTGGAAGGTGAGCGGGCTCGACCGGGACATCGGCGAGCTGCGGATCCGCGTCGGCTCCCCGCCTGCCGACCACCGGCTGGTGCACCCCGGCGGCGTGCTCGCTCTGTCGGACTGCTGGGCTGGTGAGGCGGTGGTGGTCCGAGCGGCCCGGATCTCGACCCTGCGACGCGCCATCGCGGCGATCGCTCCGGCCGATTGCCCACCCCCGCAGACGTGAGGAGTCGACAGCCCACATGAGCGACCAGCACCTGGACGGAGCGGACCGAGCCGCGGAGCGCGGGGACGCCGAGGGCGCGTCTCCGGAGAGATTCACCCGTCCGCTGCGATCGGTGGCGGGGACGGAGACGCGCGGACATCGCGAGCCGCCGCTATGGCGGCGGCTGGCGGCGGAGCGCTGGGGCGAGGGGCCGGTCGCCGGTGTGATGGCGGCGGTGATCCTGATCCTCGCGATCGCCCTCGGCGGGTACCAGATCTACACGGCTCTCGTCATCGATTTGGATGCCTACCTGCAGCGCGTGCTGCATCTGATGTTCGTTCTGGTCCTGGTGTTCCTGGTGTGCCCGGCCGGGAAGCGCCGGTGGACGCGTGCGCTGCCGATGGCCGCCGTCGACCTGGTGTTCGTCGTGCTGGCGGCCGTGGTCGGCGTCTATCCGGTGCTGTTCTACGGCGACATCGTGGGGCGCGTCGGCACCCCGAGCGCCGCGGATCTGACCATGGGGATCGTGGCGATCCTGCTCCTGCTGGAGGCGTGTCGGCGTGTCATCGGCCCGTTCATGTCGGTGCTGGCGATGGTGTTCGTGGCCTACGCGTGGCTCGGCCCGCTGCTGCCGGACACGATCGCCCACCGCGGCTACACCTACCAGCGCATCGTCTACCACACCTACCTGTTCCAGGAGGGGATCTACGGGCTGGCGCTGGGTATCGCCGCAACGTTCGTGTTCGTCTTCATTCTCTTCGGCGCGTTGCTGCTGAAGACGGGCGGAGGAGACTTCTTCGTCGGCCTGGCCTACTGCCTGACCGGCCGGCACGCGGGCGGCCCGGCCAAGGGGGCGGTGGTGGGCAGCGCGCTCATGGGCTCGGTCTCCGGTAGCGCCATCGCCAATACGGTGGCCACGGGCGCGTTCACCATCCCGTTGATGCGACGGGTGGGCTACCGCCGCCACGAGGCGGCGGGCGTCGAGGCCGCGGCGTCGACCGGCGGACAGCTCCTCCCGCCGATCATGGGCGCCGGGGCCTTCGTGATGGCGGAGCTGGCGCGGGTGCCCTACGCCGACATCCTCAAGGTGGCGGTCGTCCCGGCGCTGATGTACTTCGGGGCGCTCTTCCTCTTCGTGCACATCCTGGCCCGCAAGCACGGCATCGGCGGGCTCCCGGCCGAGGAGATGCCGCGGCTGCGCACGGTCCTGGCGTCGGGTTACCACTTCCTCGCCCCGCTCCTGCTGCTCATCACCCTGCTGCTGATGTATGTCACCCCCCTGCGGGCGGGGCTGTACGCGACCGCCACGCTGTTCCTCGTGGCGATGCTGCGCGCGGGCAGCAGACTGGGGCTGCGGGACCTCGCCGAGGTGTTCGTGATCGCGGCCCGCAACACCCTGGGGGTGTCGGTCGCGACGGCCGTCGCGGGGATCATCGTCGGCGTCGTCGGGCTCACCGGACTGGGCCTGAAGTTGTCGGCCCTCATGCTCGACGCGGCCGACGGGCGGCTGCTGCTGACCCTGGTGATGGTGGCGCTGGCCTCGCTCATTCTCGGACTGGGGCTTCCGGTGACGGCGTCCTACATCGTGCTGATCGTCCTGGCCGGTCCAGCCCTGATCGAACTGGGCCTCCCGCTGATCGTCGCGCACATGATCGTCTACTGGTACAGCCAGGACTCCAACGTCACACCCCCGGTGGCGCTGGCGGCGTTCTCGGCGGCGGGCATCGCCGGATCCGACCCCATGCGCACCGGACTGACCGCCTGGAAGTTCGCCAAGGGCATCTACCTGATCCCACTCCTCATGGCCTACTCGCCGCTCCTTTTGAACGGCACCCCGGCCGAGGTCGCGATGGCCGTCCTCAGCGGTTGCTTCGCCCTGTTCGCCGCCGCCGTGGCCCTGGAGGGCTTCCTGGTCCGCCGCACCCTTCTCACCGAACGCCTCGTGCTTCTGGCTGCGACGGTGCTGATCCTCGTCCCTGGCCTGTGGCCGGATCTGGCCGGGATGGCCCTCGTTACGGCGGTGATCGCCGCCCAGGTGCTCCTGCGCAAGAGCGAGCGGCCCACCCTGACGGCGCCGACGAGATAGGCGATGGCGCACCGCCGCCCCGCGGAGGCGGGGTCAGGCCAGGGACTTGTAGTAGTAGGTGGTGGGACGCAGGACCCCGGCGGGGTCGGCGGCGAAGTCGGGGATGGTGCCGACCCGCGTCCACCCGGTCGCCGCGTAGAGCCGCTCGGCGGCACTGCCGGTCTCGGTGTCGAGGACCAGAAGGGTCGACCCCGCGTCGGCCGCGGCCGCTTCGGCGGTGGCCAGCAGCGCCCGGCCGACGCCAATGCCCCGAGCCGCCCGTTCCACCATCAGTTTGGCGACCTCGGCGCGGTGGCGGTGGGTGGGCATCCGGCCCTGGCGCAGCTGGACGGTTCCCACGATCCGGTCACCGGACCGGGCCGCCCAGACCGCCAGCGCCCCATCGGCCACGTCCGGTGCGAGCCCTTCCCACCAGGCCGTGGCCTCGGCCAGGTCGATCGATCCGGTAAAGCCCACCGAGGCACCGCTGGCGACCGTGTCCACAAGGACGGCCGCCAATTCCTTCGCGCATCCGAGCAGTTCCTCGGACGACAACCGCACGATCTCCGCCATGGCCCCACTCCCTGTTGTCCGTGTCGACGGCCAGGGAGCATTATGCGGGCGGCGCTCACGCCGCGGCCCGCCGGGGTCGGGTGGACCGGGGGACCACTCCGCGGTGAAAGCCCCGTCCCCTTCCCGCTGGCGGTCAGGGGCCGGGGGCCTCGAACCTGTCCGTCCTTGGCCGACCCATCGGCGTGATCACCGCTGGGGCGCCCGTGGCCGCTCCCAGCGCCGGGGTCCGCCCGCGTGGGTCTCAGCCGACGCGCACCAGCATCTTGCCGACGTTGGCGCCGCGCAGCATGTCCAGGAAGGCGTCGCGCGCCTGGTCGATGCCCTCGACTACTGTCTCGTCGTAGAGCAGGTCGCCCTTGGCCAGCCACTCCCCGACTTCGGCGGCGAAGGCGTCGAAGCGGTGGTAGTGGTCGCCGACGATGTACCCGCGCAGGGTGAGGCGCTTGCCGACAGCCAGGAAGAGGTTGCGCGGTGCCGACTCGGGCTCGGTGGCGTTGTACATGGAGATCATGCCGCACAGCGCGGCGCGGCCGCCCTCGTTGAAGGCGTTCAGCGCGGCCTCTAGGTGCTCTCCGCCCACGTTGTCGAAGTACACGTCGATGCCCTCGGGTGCGGCCTGGGCGAGCTGCTTGGAGACGTTGCCGTCCTTGTAGTTGAACGCCGCGTCAAAGCCGTACTTGCCGGTCAGCAGGTCGACCTTCTCCTTCGACCCGGCAGATCCGATGACGCGCTTGGCGCCCTTGAGCCGGGCGATCTGGCCGACGATGGATCCCACGGCTCCGGCGGCGCCGGAGACGAAGACAGTGTCGCCCTCCCTGAACTCGGCGATGTCGAGCAGCCCGACGTAGGCGGTGAGCCCGGTCATGCCGAGCACGTGCAGGAAGACCGACTCGGGGACGCCCGGCACCTTGGACACCTTGTGGAAGTCGGAGGCCGGGCCTTGGGCGAGGGTGCGCCAGCCACCGAAGTGCAGCACTGTGTCGCCGACCGCCAGGTCATCGGAGCGGGAGTCGACGACCGTGCCGACCGCGCCGCCCTCCATCGCCTTGTTCAGCTGGAACGGCGGGGTGTAGGACTTGACGTCGTTCATCCGCCCCCGCATGTAGGGGTCCACGGAGATGTAGGTGTTGCGCACCCGCACCTCGCCGGGGCCCAGATCGGGCAGTTCGCGCTCGACGAGTTGGAAGTCCTCGTTCTTCGGCCACCCCACGGGACGGGCGGCGAGCTGCCACTCGCGGGTGGTCGATGCGGCCGAGGCTGCGTTCGTGGACATGTGTCCTCCAGATTGGTGATCGGGCGGCGGACCCGGCGGTCCGGCGCTGGCAACGTGCCGTGCCGACGCCGACCGGACGGCATCATCCCGCGTCAACGTCGACACTCGGACGATCATTCCCGAATGCCATTAGATTTTTATTGAGCGTGTTTCAACATGCCTGGTTAGACTGGTCCCGATGAACGATCAGACCGGGCGGCGCCGCCGCCCCAGCAAGGGCGACCAGCGCGAGGAGGCGATCCTCGCCAGCGCGCGGACGCTGTTGTGCGAGCGCCCGATGAGCAAGATCACCGTCGCGCAGATCGCCGAGGGCGCCGGGATCACCGCCCCGACCTTCTACTTCTATTTCGCCACCAAGACCGATGTGCTGGTCGCCCTGCTCGACCAGGTCGCCGAGCGGGTACGCGACGAACTGTCGGGGTGGCTGGAGAGCGAGGACGGCACGGGGGCCGGGGCTGAGGAGGCGCTGCGCCAGGCGCTGACCACCAACGCCTACCTGTGGGCCGAGCAGGGAGCGCTGCTCCGCGAGGTCTTCGTCTGCCCGGACAACGACCCGCGGCTGGCCTCCTTCCGCGACCGGGTCAGCGAGCACCTGATCACAGCGCTCGGGCGGCGCATCGAGCGGGACCGTGAGGTGGGCCGCGCCCTGGCCGGGCCGCCGGAGGCGGCCGACCTCGCGCGCACGCTGGTGGAGATGACGTTCGCGGTGTTCTCGGCTGCCTCGCGACGCGACGACCCCGCGCTGCGCGACGGCCGCCTGGTGGAGACGCTCGCGGCGGTCGTCATGCGCTCGGTGTACGGGGCGGCGCCCCGCACCGGGGTCTGATGCGGCGGGGCGCGGGAGCGGCGGAACCCGCGCCTGGTCCCCGCGGTGGCGGACCGCGGTCTGCTCCTGTTCCCCCACGCCTCGCGGCCGGGTGCCGGTGCGCATCTCAGCGGACCTCGTCGACGTCGTTCTCCAGGCCGTACTCGGCGACGTAGGTGTCGAGGGAGCCGTCGCGCAGGGCGTCGAAGACGTCCCGCTTCACCGCCTCGTCCAGGTAGGCGACATTCTTCCCGTCGATCCAGTCGGTGCCGCTGATGGGCAGGCTGAGGAACGTCATCCCTTCGGGGCCGACCTCCAGGAGGCGCGCCCCCATCGCGCGCAGCGTGGTCATGCCCGCGCCCTCGTCCACGGCCAGGGACCCGCTGGCGGCCTCCAGGAAGGCGTCGAGCCGGACGGGGTCGGTCCGCAGCTCGGCACTGGACACCTTGGTGGCCATCGCCTTGAGGAAGGCCTGCTGGCGTTTGATCCGGTCGCGGTCGCCGCTGGGCAGCCCCTTGCGTTCGCGGACGAAGCGGAGCGCCTCCTCGCCGTTCATCCGGTTGGTCCCGGCCGGCCAGGACCAGCCGTTGCTCGGGTCGTGGACCGGTTCGACCAGGTGCACTTCGACACCGCCGAGGGCGTCGGTCATCCGCTCGAACCCCTGGAAGTCGATCACCGCGACGTGATCGATGATCACCCCCGTCTCCCGTTCGACCGTCTCCACGAGCAGTCGGGCGCCGCCGCGCCGGAAGGCGTTGGAGATCCGGTCGGGGCCGTGGCCGGGGACGTCCACCCAGGCGTCACGGGGGATGGAGATGAGGTGGGCGCGGTCCGCGCCCTGGGGAGCGTGCAGCACGATGATCGTGTCGGCGTGGGACTCGCCGGCCCGCCAGTTCTCCGCTGTGGAGTCGCCGCGCAGGTCGGACCCGACCAGCAGCCAGACCTCCCCCGGATCGCCGCTCCTTGCCATGCGCCCGGAGGGGAGGGCGTCCGGGATCCGGTCGATGTTGCCGTCGAGGGTGAGGAGCCGCCAGAGCCCCACCGCAACCACCGCACCGCCCAGCAGGGCGATCGTGGCCAGGACCACCACGACGATGCGGAACCCTCGCCTCCACAGCATCTCCATGCGGGATCCCCGATCCGTGCGACGTGCGATTGCCCTTCCCGATGACGGGGCTTTTCTCACATCCGTCCCGTGTTCCGGGCGGCGACCAGACGTACGCATAGCGCTACCTGACGTCTATACCCACACCACCCCCGCCCCATCGCCCCCACCGGCTCCTCCCGTCAGGTAACCCGTGAGACCCCTGATCAAGTTGTCCGCATTCGGCCACTTGTTTGAACTATGACTTTTGTCAGTTCCACCGTTCCCACCCGGGTTTCTAGGGTCGTCGCCGTTATGCCGGCTTCGGCCCGCTGTCCCCCGCAGCGACAGCAGGGCCTCCCCCACCCCCGAAAGGCAGCCTGTGAAACGAGGCAGAACACGAGGCGGTCGCGTCCTTACCGCTGTGAGCATGCTCGGCGCCGCCGCACTGACCGGCGTCCTCGTGTCGGCGCCGCCCGCGGCGGCCGACGCGGTCGCCCCCGACCTCGCGCGCTTCTATGACCAGGAACCCACCTGGAAGCCCTGCACCGGACCCGGGCTCGACGGCCTGGAGTGCGCCAAGATCGTCGTCCCCATGGACTATGACACCCCCCGCGGCGAGAAGATCCGCGTCGCCATCTCCCGGCACAAAGCCGCCGACCGCGACCACCGCCGCGGCATCCTGCTCGTTAACCCCGGCGGCCCGGGCGGCAGCGGGCTGGGGTTGCCCAGCTACCTGGGCAGGCAGAAGATCGGCGAGGTCTACGACCTCATCGGCTTCGACCCGCGCGGCGTCGGGCAGTCGACCCAGCTCCGGTGCACCGAGCCCGACCTCGACGACCTCGACCTCCCCACCCGGCCGACCAGCGCCGAGCTGCACAACTACACCGAGTGGGCGCGCCGCACGGAGGAGGGCTGCGACCGCACGGCCGGATCGCTGCGCCCCCACATCACCACCGCCAACACCGCGCGCGACATGGACGTCATCCGCGGCGTACTCGGCGAGAAGAAGGCCAACTACCTCGGCTACTCGTACGGCACCTACCTCGGCGCCGTCTACGGCAGCCTCTTCCCCGAGCGCCTGGACCGCAGCGTCCTCGACTCCTCGATCCACCCCGACCGCGTCTGGCGCGGCACCTGGCTGGCCATGGCCCGCGCGCACACGGAGAACGTGGAGCGCTTCACCGAGTGGGCCGCGGACCACGATGCCGAGCTCGGCCTCGGCGACACCCCCGAGGCCGTGTTCCAGACGATGGAGGACGTGGCCCAGCGGCTGCACGAGAATCCCGTCGACGGCTTCGACCGCTCCTCCTTCGACCAAACCGTCTTCGCGCTCAACCGGAACCAGGGCGGCTGGGACGTCCTCGCCGGGGTCATCAGCAGCTTCCGCGAGGGAGACAGCGCTGAGGCCAAGGAGGCGGCGCGGGCGGGTTCGCTGCGCATCGCCGCCGACCGCGCCCGTCTGGCGGACGGCGGCTCCTCCACGTTCACCACCATCCGCTGCGAGGCCGACTGGCCGAAGGGGATCGGCGGATACTACGCCGACATGCGGGAGTACACCGGCAAGTACGCCTACGGGCTCGGCGGGGCCCTCTCCGCGCCCGACCCCTGCACCTTCCGCTCCTACACGCCCGATGAGAAGCCGGTGGAGCTCAAGCGCGACGGCTACCCGACCGGCATCGTCGTCCAGGGCCACTACGACACCCAGACCGCCTGGGCGGGCGGACCGGCAATGGCCAAGCGGCTGCGCGACAGCCTCATCATCGTCGAGAACGACAGCAACCACGGCTACTACGGCGGCCCGGACTACGACTGCGTCACCGAGCAGATCGACGACTACCTCATCGACGGCATCCTGCCCGGAAGCGCCACCACCTGCCCCGGCAAGCCCCTGCCCGACCTGACGGCGGCCGACGCCGCCGACGAGGACAACCTCACCGAGAAGGTGCGGGAGCAGATCGACGAAGAGGAAGAGCAGCCCGCTCCGGCGGTCCCCGCTCCGGTTCCCGCCACCTAGCGTCCGATCCCCAGCGCGGGGCGGCGGGGCAGAGGGGCCCCGCCGCCCCGAGGCGCGGGCCCCGAGACCAGCAAGGGAAAGCCGTCCCGTGGGACGATGCCCGCTCCGATTCCCGTGACCTGGCTGATCAGCGGCGCGGGCGGGGTGTCCCGCCCGCGCCCCGCGTGTCACCGGGCACGGGGCACGCGCAGCGTCACGATCTCGAAGGGGCGCAGCGCGAGCCGGACCCCCGCGGCGGTCTCCTCCGGCTCCGGTGCGTCGGCCAGCCGCCGCTCCAGCAGGTCGACGCGGGTGACCCGGCCCGCGTCGAAGCCGAAGGCGACCTCGGCGCGGGCGCGGGCCCCCCGGGACTCGTACATCCGCACCACAACGTCGCCGGAGTGGTCCTCGGCCAGCTTCACCGCTTCCACCACCACGCCCGGATGGTCCACGGCGACCAGCGGCGACACGTCGCCGTCCCCCGGCACCACGCGCTCGGGCAGGTTGATCCGGTACCCCTCGCGCACGGCGTCGCCCACCTCGGCGCCGGGGACCAGCGCGTAGGAGAAGCGGTGCACGCCGTGATCGGTCCTGGGATCGGGGAACCGCGGCGCGCGCAGCAGGGACAGCCGGACGGTGGTGGTCGTCCCGCCGTCGGACCGAACGTCGCGGGTCACGTCGTGGCCGTAGGTGGAGTCGTTGACCACCGCGTGGCCGTAGCCGGGTTCGCCGACGTGGATCCAGCGGTGCGCGCACGTCTCGAACTTCGCGGCGTCCCACGAGGTGTTGGTGTGCGTCGGGCGGCGGACGTGCCCGAACTGGATCTCCGAGGCCGCGTCATCGGCCCGGACGTCCAGCGGGAAGGCCGCCTTGAGGAACGTCTCGGTCTCGCGCCAGTCGACTTCGGCGGCGATATCGAGCCGCTTCGCCCCGGGCCGCAGCGTCAGCGTCTGGGTGAGCGCAGAGGACCCGAAGCTCCGGCGCACCCGCACCTCCACGCCGCCGTCCGCGGCCCGGCCCGCCGTCACCTCGTCGGCGTCAACCAGGTCCACCACGGTGTTGCGGTAGAAGGAGTCGACGTCCCAGGCGTCCCACATGTTGGGGAAGTCCGGGTGGAGCTGGAGCAGATTCCCGCGCGCACCGGGGGCCAGGGCCTCCCGCCCCTCCCGCAGGTCGAGCACGGACGCCACCAGGCCGTCGGCGTCGATGACCACCCGGATCAGGCCGTTGCTGAGCACATGGGCCCCGCCCTCGCGGGTGTGCCGCACCTTCCCGGAAGCGGAGGTCGCGGTCCCCGCGCCGAGCGCGGGAACCCCGTTGCGCGCGTGCGGGGCGGCGTTGAACACGACGCGGGGGCCCTCCGCGTCCCCAGCGTCCGGCGGCGCTCCGGCCAGGGCGCGCTGGGCAGTCTCGATAACCTCGGTGAGCTGGGCGGCCACGGCAGCGTAGGTGGCCGCGGCCTCGCGGTGCACCCAGGCGATCGACGTGCCCGGGAGGATGTCGTGGAACTGGTGCAGCAAGACGGTGCGCCACACCCGGTCCAACCGCTCGTAAGGGTAGTCGAGGCCGGTGCGGACCGCCGCCGTCGCCGACCACAGCTCGGCCTCCCGCAGCAGGTGCTCGCTGCGCCGGTTGCCCCGCTTGGTGGCGGCCTGGCTGGTGTAGGTGGCGCGGTGCAGCTCCAGGTAGAGCTCGCCGAGCCAGACCGGCGCGTCGGCGTACTCCTGGCGCGCCCGGGCGAAGAAGTCGGACGGCCGCTCGATCTCCACCCTCGGCGACCCTTCGAGGTCGCGCAGGCGCTCGGCGCGGGCCAGCATCTCGCGGGTCGGGCCGCCCCCGCCGTCGCCCCAGCCGAAGGGGGCCAGCGACCGGGTGCCCGCGCCCTTCTCCCGGTAGTTGCGTTCGGCGTGGGCCATCTCGCGGCCGGACAGCTCGGAGTTGTAGGTGTCGACGGGCGGGAAGTGGGTGAAGACACGGGTGCCGTCGATGCCCTCCCACCAGAAGGTGTGGTGCGGGAAGGGGTTCTTCTGGTTCCAGGAGATCTTCTGGGTGAGGAACCACTCCGACCCCGAAAGCTTCACGATCTGCGGCAGGGCGGCGGAGTAGCCGAAGCTGTCGGGCAGCCACACTTCGCGGGTGTCGACCCCGAACTCCTCGGCGAAGAACCGCTTGCCATAGACGAACTGCCGGGCCAGCGCCTCGGCCCCGGGCATGTTGGTGTCGGCCTCCACCCACATGCCGCCGACGGGCACGAACCTCCCCTCCGACACCTTCTTCTTGACGCGCTCGTAGACCTCGGGGCGGTGCTCCTTGATCCACGCCAGCTGCTGGGCCTGGGACATCGCGAACAGGAACTCGGGGTGGTCATCCATCAGCGCGGTGACGTTGGCGGTGGTGCGCGCCACCTTGCGCACTGTTTCGCGCAGCGGCCACAGCCAGGCGGAGTCGATGTGCGCGTGCCCGATGGCTGAGACCCGGTGCGCGCTGGAGTGCGCGGGCGCGGCCAGCGCGGGGGCCAGCTCCTCCCGGGCGCGGGCGGCCGTCGCGCTGACGTCGTGCAGGTCGACGGCGTCGAGCGCGCGCTCCAGCGCCCGCAGCAGCTCCCAGCGGCGCGGGGCGTCGACGGGCAGCTCGCGCATGAGCTGGTCGAGTACGTCCATGTCCTGGACCAGTTCCCACACGGTCGCGTCGAAGACCGCGAGGTCCACGCCGCGCACCGCGTACAGCGGCCGGTCAGGGGCGGTGTCCCGGTCGCCGAGCTCGGTCGGGCGGAAGGGCGGTACCCCCAGGACGACGGGGTTGGCGGCGGCCTCGATGTAGTACTCGACCCGCTGGCCTCCGGCCGCCGGGGAGCCGACGCGCAGCCAGCGGTTGCGCGGGCTGAGCCCCTTCACCACGGCGCCGTCGGCCGTGTAGGCGAGGCCCTCGCACTGGAAGCCGGGCATGCGCTCGTCGAAGCCGAGGTCGATGACGGCCTCGACGGTGCGGCCCGCCCAGTCGGGCGGCACCTCGCCGCGCACCCGGAACCAGGTGGTGCCCCAGGGCGGCCCCCACGCGTCGCCCACGGACGCGGCCGTGTAGGAGGCGGACAGCCCGGCCGCGACCGGCACCGGCTCGCCGGGGGCGTCCCAGCGGGCGATCTCCATCGGGATCGCGTGGGGGTAGACGGCGGGGCGGATGCGCTCGTTGAGGACACGGGTGACGCGGTTCTCCACCAGCGTGCGGTCGTCGTGCATGTCCACCTCTCATTCTCGTTCGTCGATGCCGGTGGTCGGCCGACGCGCCGCGCTCACCAGGTGTAGCGCAGCACCGCCGGGGCGGAGCGCCGATAGTCGTCGCCGACGGCGTTGATCTCCAGCCGCGCCGCCCGCTCCCCGGGGTAGCGGCGGACGCCGGTCAGGTAGTGGGCGGTGCTGGCGGTGGCGCCGAACAGGACCGGGCCGTCGGGGGTGGCCTGGGCGACCTCGTAGTGGCGGGCGCTGCCCGCCGCGCACCAGCGCACGCGCAGCGTGGCCGAGCCGTCGGCGTCGGTGTGCGCCGCCTCGATGCGCGGGGCGCGAGGGCGTCCGGGCGGCTGTTGGGCGCGCGGCGCCAGGCGGAGCCGCCCCAGCCGCCATCGCGTGCCCTCGCCTTCGCTGTTCGACCGCAGCCGGACCCCGAGCGCACGCAGGGTGCGGCCGGGGCCGCCCGGGAGCGGGAAGGTGCTGCGGGACCAGGACGTGCCCGGAATGGGTTCGACGGGGGCGGTGAGGTACGCGTATGGCGGTGCCTCGCCCGGACGCGCGGGGTCGGCCCAGGCGACGGCCAGTTCGACCGTCGTCCCCGCGTCGCCGTCGTGCACGAGTTCCACAACCGTGTCCGTACCCGCCGCGATGACCGATCGGACGGGATAGAGGTCGATTTCCGCGGGTGCCGCGGTGATCCCGGCGCAGAGCAGGGAGTTTCCGCCGTGGAAGGGCGTATCGAAGTCGAAGTCGACCGTGGCGCTGGTACCGTCGCCGCGGCGTACCCAGCGCCGGGGCGGAAGGACGTCCTGCACGCCCAGGTGGTGCCACGCCCGGTCGGAGACGATCCGCCCCTCGACGGCGTACCGGAGTCCGTGGCCGGTGTTGAAGACGGTGCCGAAAGGCGCCACCACGGCGGCACAGCGGTCGGCCACGTGTGCGGAGACTCCGGGCCACCGGGCGGAGGGGGCCGGGGCGCTCGGGTCGCCGGAGGGCCCGGTCCAGAACCGGTCGTCGCGCCGGTGGAACTCCCCCGGCGGCGCGGATTCGGGCGTCGACGTGTGGGTCCACTCCGGCCGGTAGAAGCCGATCGACGTGACACCGGCCGGGTCGGCGGCGAAGAGGGCGTCCCAGTCGACCGGCGTGCGGTAGCCGCGCGCTTCGACGTCGACGCCCGCCCACAGCTCGTGCGGGTCGCGGTCGAGGCGGGTGGCACGGGCGGCGGAGTCGGCGAGCCCGTCGGCGGTCCAGTCGAAGTTGAGGAACATGGTGTGCGCCACCGGCGTCCCGGCGTCGTGGAAGAACGGCTCGTTGGCGTCGTTCAGCCGGTTCTGCCAGGCGATGGTCCCGCTGGTGGTCATGGAGTCGTACCAGCAGACGCGGAGCGCCGAGGCGGCCCGCATGTGACGGAGGAAGCCGCGCACGGCGTCGGCCAGGGCGGTGTCGCCCCCGCTGGTCTCGGCGTTGATGAACCAGCCGTCGAAGCCGCAGACCCGCGCCACCTCCACGAGCTTGTCGGCGACGGGGTACCGGCCGGTGGCGTCGTCGCGGCGCACCAGATCGCGGGTCCAGCGAAGGTCACCGCCGTAGGCGGTTGGCGGTAGGAACACGGTGCCCAGGACCGGGACCCCGTTGCGGTGCGCGGCGTCGACCACGGGGGCGTTGGGTGCCAGGATCAGCCCCTCGGACGCGGATCCGCCCCAGAACACCAGCTCCTCCAGGTAGGACCAGTGCGTCAGCGCATAGTAGCGGGCGCTAGACCCTCCCGCCCGTCTCCCACCGCCACCCTCGACCGAGGAGCTCCGCGTCCCCCATTCTCCCTGGCTGGGGTTGCCCGAGGTCGGAGCGAAGGACACCAGCGACTGCACGCGCGCGCCGCCCACGGGAGCGCCGGGGTGGGGCCCCACCGGTGTGCGGCGCTCGGCCAGCGGCACGGTGGCGGTGTTGTAGGGCAGGTCGGGGTCGTCCTGCGGGCGGTAGTCGAGCAGGCTCCGCCAGACAACGCCCTCGTCGGGTTGCCCGTGGGGCACGGAGTCGGGGAACCAGTAGGCGGCCTCGGGCCGCGCGGCGCCGCCAGCCCCGCTGCGCGGCGGGGCGCCGGCCGGTGAGGAGGCCGCCGCCGGACGGCGGCCGAGGGCCGTGGCCGAGACCGCGGCGGCCAGCGCGATGAGTGTGCCGGCGGCGATCACGCAGCGGCGGGTGGGGCGGGCGGGGTCATGGGGGATGTCCACGGCGGGTTCCTCCTGTGTATCAGGGCAGGACCTCATCGGGGGTGACCACCTCGGTGATGCCGCGCGAGCGGAGGTGGTCGGGGTCGGCGGCGCGGTCGGCGCGGACCAGGGCGGGGCGGGCGCCGCCGTCGGCCAGCCGCGCCCAGGCCTCGAAGACCGGGCCGCCGGGCGCGCACGTGTAGCGGCGCGGCGCGGTCGCCGGGTCGCCGGGGTCGAAGGCGAGGGCGAGGCCGCGCGGCGCGGGGGCCGGCGGGTGGGAGCGCAGCTCCTCCACGATTCGGGCCAGTCGGCGCCCCGCCGGTTTGACCTCGCGGTCGACGGTCAGCAGGCCGAGGTCGTACTCCAGCTCCGGGAAGTCGGCCAGGGCGCGGTCGACGTCGTGCGAGCACCACCAGGTCACTCCCCACACGTTGGCGCAGGTGGCGACGTTGCGCACGGTGGCCTCGGCGAAGTGGGCGGCCGACCGTGGCGGGACGTGCGGCCGGGGCGCGCCCACCTCCTGGAGCCAGACCGGACGTCGCGGGTCCGGGGCCCAGGCAGTGGCCAGCTCCACCAGGTATTCGGCGTGGTGCAGGGTGGCCGCGCCGGTGGGGCCGTGCCGCTGCGCCGTCCCGTTGAACACCCACGAGTGCACGGTGGTGGCGGCGCCGCGACCCACGGCGTGCTCGGGGGTGAAGGGGTGGCCGTCGAGGTACCAGACCTTGTCGTCCTCCGCGTGCAGGTGGAGGCGGTGGGGGGCGCTGTCCTCGCACGCCTTGAGCATCCGGTCCAGCCACGCCGCGGCGCCGGAGGGGTCCACCCGGTCCGGGTCGGGGTGGGGGTCACCAGAGAACTGGTTGACCTCGTTGCCCACGGTCATGCCGAGGAAGTTGGGGCGGTCGGCCAGTGCCGCGGCGAGGGTGCGCAGGTAGGCCTCGACACCGCTGATGGCGTCGGGGTCGGTGAAGAGGTTGCGGCGCTGCCAGGTGCGGGTCCAGGCGGGGAGGAAGTCGACGCCGGACAGGTGCCCCTGCACCCCGTCGACGGCGACGTCGAGCCCGCACGCGGCGGCGGTGTCGACCAGGCGCCGCAGCTGCTCGACGGCGCTCGGCCGGATGAGCGTCCGGTTGGGCTGGAACACCGGCCACAGCGGGAAGACCCGGACGTGGTCGAGGCCAAGGGCGGCGATCGATTCCAGGTCGGCGCGGACCTCGCCGATGTCGAAGTCCAGCCAGTGGTGGAACCAGCCGCGCGTGGGCGTGTAGTTGGCCCCGAACCGCAGCGGGCCGGAGACGCGGCTGGACGGCGTCGGCTCCGCGGGCTCGGTGGTCGCGTCCGTCATCCTTTGATGGCCCCTTCGTTGACGCCGCGGAAGAAGTAGCGCTGCAGGGTGAGGAAGAGCAGGATCAGCGGTGCGACGGCGATGATGGTGCCCGCGGCGATGAGCCGCTGGTCGCCGACGAACGTCCCCTTGAGGTAGTTCAGGCCGATGGTGAGCGTGTAGTTGTCGGGGTCGCTGAGCACGATCAGCGGCCACAGGAAATCGTCCCAGGCCCCCATGAACGCGAAGATCGCGACGACCGCGATCGTCCCCTTGACCGAGGGAAGCGCGACCCGGGTGAAGCGCTGCCAGGCGTTAGCGCCGTCGATCACCGCGGCCTCGTCGATCTGCGTGGACTGCGCGAGGAAGGCGTTGTACATGAGCAGCACGTTCAGCGCGCCGACCATGCCGGGCAGCACGACCGCGATGAGGGTGTCGTTGAGATGGACCGACCGCATCATCAGGAACTGGGCGACCATGATGGCCTCGCCGGGGACCAGCAGCGCCAGGATGAAGACGCCGAGGGCGGCCAGGCGGCCGCGGAAGCGCAACCGGGCCAGCGCGTACCCGGCCAGTGCGGCGCCGACGACGTTGAGCACGACGGTGGCCAGCGCGACGCGCACGGAGTTCCACACGTATCCCCACACCGGCAGCACCTCGCCGACGCGGACGAAATTGCCCAGGGTGGGGTCATCGGGCACGAAGCGCGGCGGGCTGGCGTAGATGTCCTCGCCGATGCCTTTCAGCGCGGTGGACAGCTGCCACAGGAAGGGGCCAACGCTGATCGCCATGATGATCAGGAGCAGGGCGTAGCGCAGGACGGTACGGGTGCGCCGCCCCACGCGCCGCTTGGCCACCCGGCGGGATGGACGCGCTCCGGGTGGTGGGGACGACGCGGTCGGGCGGTGGATCCGGGTCCCATTCATCGGGGGTCCTTCCGGCCGGTCTGCAGGCGCAGCACGGACAGCAGCAGGCCCAGGGTGAGGCCGAACAGCACCAGGCTGAGCGCCGCACCGTAGCCGACGTGGCCGTTGAGTCCGGAGCTGACCTCGCGGATCAGCATGACCAGGGTGATGTCGCGGCCGCCCGGTCCGGCGGTGTCGCCGGACAGGATGAAGATCTCGGTGAAGACGCGGAACGCCGCGACGGCGCTGAGCGCCGAGATCAGTGTCATCGTGGTGCGCATCGCGGGCAGGGTGACGACGAAGAAGCGGCGGATGGCCCCGGCGCCGTCGACCTGGGCGGCCTCGTGGAGTTCCTCCGGGACCCGGCCGAGGGTGGCCAGGTAGATGATCATGTAGTACCCCAGCCCCTTCCAAATGGTGACGATCATGGCGCTGGCCAGCAGCAGCCACTCGTCGGTGAGGAAGGGAACGGGGTCCTTCAGCACGCCCAGGGCCTCCAGGGTGCCGTTGACCAGTCCGCGGCTGTCCAGCAGCCAGGTCCAGATCAGGCCCACCACCACGGCCGAGGCGATCACCGGCGTGTAGAAGACGGTGCGGAAGAACCCGATGCCCGGCCCCTTGTCGCGCACCAGCAGGGCCAGCAGCAGGGGGAGGAACACCAGGGGCGGTACGACACCGATCACGTACAGCGCCCCGTTGCGCAGGGCCAGCCAGAACCGGGGGTCGTCGGCCATGCGGGCGAAGTTGTCCAGGCCGGTGAAGGTACCGGGGCTGATGGTGCGGGCGTCGGTGAACGCCAGGAGGACGGTGGTGAGAAAGGGCGAGATGTTGAAGATGAGGCAGGCGGCGAGTCCCGGCAGGAGGAACAGCCAGGGCGTGGCCGCCCCCTGCAGAGGCGGCCCGGACCGCCGCGCCGAAGCGCGGCCGTTTCGGGAGCTGGACGCGTCGCGGTCCGGCCGTCGTTCCCGGAGGAGGGCGTCGGCACTCATGCGGCCCCACCTTCGTGTCCGTGGCCTGGCCAATGGCGCACGTAGCGACGCGCGAGCGGGAGGGAGGCCCCCTCGGCGATGATCATGGCAATGCTGTCGAAGGACGGCCGGAAATCGACACCATCCCCGTGATCGCGGATGGACGCGGCGAGGTGCGGAACCCGGGTCCGCTGGGCGGCCTTGTCAGCGGTCGCCCTTTCCGGCGTTCTTGGGTGAAAAGCGGCACCGAGGACGGCAGGGAGTTGAGCTCGCCGGTCCCCTGGCGGGTGCGGCCGGGCGGGGGCTCGCGGCGCTGGCTGGCCGGCTCGCTTCGCGTGAGGGGCCTTCCGCGATGCGAGAGCACCCCACTCTCGCAGGCCCCCTCCGGCGATGATCATGGCGATCATCCCGACAAACCGGACAAAACCGGGACGATTCCCATGATCATCGCGGAGAACTTGTGGCAAACCGGACATTCCCGGCGCACGGCGGCCCACAATCCGACTCTCGGGCCGCCCGCACGCCCCACCAGATAGCCGATCAGGGGCGTCCCACCCCCACCTTGCCGCCGCCCCCGATCCACCGGCAAGGAGACCAGCGAAGCGACCCGCAACCGCTGCCCCCGCCCAGCAGGACCCCCTCAGACGACCGGCACCCCCAGCACCCCGCCCCCGTCGCCGCCGCTTTTCCCCCAAGAACGCCGGAAAGGAGGACGACCGACAAGGCCGCCCAGCAGACCCACGACCCCTAACCCTGTTCCAGCCCGCGGTGACCATGGGGATTGTGAGGACGAAATGGACAGCATGGACCCGCCGGATGAGCGCGTACGCGGCCGGAGACGGCATCGTCGTTCACTCCGTGTCGAGCAGGCTGTTGCACGCGTCGACCGCGGCGTCGAGCGCCTCCCGCGGGGTCTTGTCGCCGCGCATGGCCAGGGCGATCTCGTTGCGCAGGATGTTCTGCATCTGGTCGCTGAAGCGCACCGGCGTGTAGCTGGTGGCGTTGGCGAGCTGTTGGGCCGCCGCGACGCGGACCCGGCCATCGTCGGTGCCGTCCTCCTCGGTGAAGTAGGGGTCGTCGAGCGACCCGACCGTGCTGGGGAAGATCTGCACCTCGCGGGCGAACGCCTCCTGGTTCTCGGCGTTGGTGACGAATTCGGCGAAGGCGGCGGCCGTCGCGGGATGGGACGCGCGCGCGGAGACAGCGAGCCCCTGCAGGTACATGTGTGCCTGGCCGGTGTTGGTGAGGATCTCGGTGATGCCGACGTTCTCGTAGAGGCTGGGCGCGTTGGTGCGGAAATTGTCCAGGTCGTAGGCGCTGCCGGGGGCCCAGGCGATGGCCTCGCTCATGAACTGCTCGCCGCTGCCCGTGTAGTCCTGGGTGAGCGCCTCGGGAACCAGCGCACCCGCGTCGTACATGACCTTGTAGCGCTGGACCATCTCCACGGCGGCGGCGTCGTTGAAGGCGAACGCCGTGCCGTCCTCGTTCATCAGCTGGGAGCCGTACAGACCGAGGTCCACGATGCCGGGGGTCTGGCCGAGCATGGCGATCTCCCCGTCGGTCGCCTCGGCCATGGCGATCGCTTGGTCGAACAGCTCGCCGTAGGTGGTGGGCGGCGCGTCCGGGTCGAGCCCGGCCTTCTCGAACAGCGCGCGGTTGTAGAAGATCGGACCCGTGTTGAGGTACCAGGGGTAGGCGTAGGTGCCGGGGAGGCCCGGCATGGCGAAGCCCGACCACGCGTCGGGCAGATAGGCCCGGGACGCCTCGGGGCGGGCTTCATCGAGGTCGAGCACCAGCCCGGCCTCGGCCAGCGGGTAGACGAGGTCGGGGGCGACGTTGACGACGTCGGGCAGTTCTCCCGCCGCCGCGTCGACGCTGAGTTTCTCGGCGTACCCTTCCGCCGGCTGGTCCAGCCATTTCACCCTGGCGCCGGGATGCTCCTTCTCGAACGCCGCGATGACGGCGTTGAAGTAGTCGCTGTAGTCGGCCTTGAGATTCCACGTCTGGAAGGTGATCTCACCGGTGGCCGCACCGGTGATCTCGCCCTGGGGCGCCGCGTTCTCGGCACTGCCACCGATCCCGCATCCGGACGCCGCCAGGGCGGCGGCGGTCGCCAGGGCGCCGATGCTCGCGTGCTGGCTGATGCGCATGGCACGGCCTCCTCTGTTCGCGGAGCACGGCACCAACGCGGTCGGCGCGCCGCCGACGGCCCCAGGGCCCGCCGATTCGCACGGCGATTGGTAAAGCGCTTAAGTTCCGCACTCAACGACGAACATGAACCCACGGGCGCGGCCTCGTCAATACGGGTACTCGATATTTCTGACCGAACGTCCGGGCGGGCACCCGCGCCCGTTTCGACCGACGCGGAGATCACCGCGCGGGTACACTCCCCCTGCTGTGGGCGACCACACCACCATGCTTCACTGAACCGATTAATAAATCCGTTCCTCCGTCGCTCCGCCGCTATTTGTCCGGCGCGGCGGGACCGCCACGCGCCGCGAAGGAGGCCGCACTGTGCGACGCCCGACCATCGCCGACATCGCGCGGCGCGCCGGCGTCTCCTCCGCCGCGGTCTCGTTCGCGCTCAACGGGCGGCCGGGCGTCTCGGAGCACACACGTCAGCGCATCCTGGCCGCCGCCGACGCCCTGGGCTGGCAGCCCAACACGGCCGCCCGGGCCCTGTCAGCCAAGCGTGCCGGAGCCGTCGGCCTGGCCGTCGCCCGCCCGGCGCGCACACTCGGCGTGGAGCCGTTCTTCATGCAGCTGATCTCGGGCATCCAGGCCGAGCTGTCGGAGCGCGCGAACGCGCTCCTGTTCCACCTGGTCGAGGACGTCGAGGCGGAGATCGGGCTGTACCGGCGGTGGTGGGCGGAGCGCCGGGTCGACGGTGTGCTGGTGGTCGATCCCCGTAGCGCCGACCCCCGACCGGCCGCGCTGCGCTCCCTCGGGATGCCGGCCGTGCTGGCGGGCGGCCCCGACCCCGAGGGCATCCTGCCCGGCGTGTGGATCGACGATGCCCGCGCCATGGCCCGCATCGTCACCCACCTGCGCGAGCTGGGGCACCAGCGCGTCGCACACGTGTCCGGCCCGTCGGGGCTGCTGCACACCGAGCGGCGCTCGGCCGCCTTCCAGGCGGCCACCCGAAGGGGCGCCACCGGTACCGCTCCGACCGCCGTGACCACCGACTTCAGCGAGACCGAGGGCGCCCGCGCCACCCGCTCCCTGCTGGCGGCGGCCGACCATCCGACCGCGATCGTCTACGACAACGACGTCATGGCCGTGGCCGGGATGTCGGCGGCACGCCAGGCGGGGGTGGCGGTTCCCGCGGACGTGTCGATCGTGGCCTGGGAGGATTCCACTCTGTGCCGGGTGACCCACCCGACGCTGACCACGCTGTCGCGCGACCCCTCCCGGTTCGGCGCCACGGCGGCGGGGCGGCTGCTGGATCTGCTCGACGGTGAACCGCCGACCGACGTCGAGTTCGACGTGCCCGAATTGATCGTCCGCGAGAGCACCGCCCCGCCCCCCGCCTGACCGGCCCGCGGGACCGCACCGACCCGACGCGACGAAGGAGCTCACCGACCATGCGCCACTCTTGGCCCGACCGGCCGTTCCACCAGGCGTGGCTGCGCGCCGAGGCGCGGCGGCTGCTGTCGTTCGCCGCCGACGCCGAGCGCCCGGGGAACGGATTCGGCTGGCTCGACGACCACGGTGCCCTCCTGGCCGCCCATGGCACCCCCACCTGGATCACCTGCCGGATGACCCACGTGTTCGCCCTCGCCGACCTGATGGGCGTCCCCGGTTCCGGCCCGATCGCCGACCACGGTGTGCGGGCGCTGCTCGGGCCGCTGCGCGACGCCGAGCACGGCGGCTGGTACGCCGGGCTCGGTACTGACGGGCGGCCCGAGGGAACCGTGAAGTCCGCCTATGACCACGCGTTCGTGCTGCTCGCGGCGGCCTCGGCGACCGCGGCCGGTCGGGAGGGCGGCCCGGAGCTGCTGGAGGAGGCGGCCTCCGTCATCGAGGAGCGCTTCACCGACGGCGGCACCGGCCGCTACCTGGAGAGCTGGGACCGCGCCTGGACCCACCCGGAGGACTACCGCGGCGCCAACAGCCACATGCACCTGGTCGAGGCGTTCCTCGCCACCGCCGCCGCCACCGGGCGGCGCGTGTGGCTCGACCGTGCGCTGGGCATCGCCGAATTCGTCGTGCACGAGGTCACCGCGGCCCACGAGTGGCGGATGCCCGAGCACTTCACCCCCGGCTGGGAGCCTGTTCTCGACTACAACACCGACGACCGCGCCCACCCCTTCCGGCCCTATGGGGTGACCGTCGGCCACCTGCTCGAATGGGCGCGGCTGCTGGTGCAGATCGAGCTGGCCCGCGGCCCCGCCGCGCCCGCGTGGCTGCTCAACGACGCTGCGTCACTGTTCGACGCGGCGGTACGGCGGGGCTGGGACGTCGACGGCGCCCCCGGGTTCGTCTACACCCACGACTGGGACGACACCCCGGTGGTGCGGGAGCGCATGCACTGGGTCGCCACCGAGGCGATCGCCGCCGCGGCCACTCTGTACCGGCGCACCGGGGACGCCCGCTACGAGCGCTGGTACCGCACGTGGTGGGACTACGCCGCGCGGCACCTCATCGACCGGCGGAACGGCAGCTGGCACCACGAACTCGACCCGGACAACCGCCCCGCCTCCACGGTGTGGGTCGGCAAGCCCGACATCTACCATGCCTTCCAGGCCGCGATCCTGCCCTGCTTCCCGCCCGCCTCGGCCTTCGTCTCGGCGGTCGGCGGCGGTTCCGACGACAACATCCCGCAGCAGCGGGAACGACCCGAGGAGACCCCGTGAGCGCACCCCGCACCTTGCCGCCGGAGCCCGGCGCGCCCCGACTGGCGGTCCTCGGGGAAAACGTCATGGACCTCATCCCGCGCGGGGACGAACCCGGCGTCTACCGGGCCGTGCCGGGTGGCGGCCC
This sequence comes from Nocardiopsis rhodophaea, assembly GCF_039530945.1. Taxonomy (NCBI): domain Bacteria; kingdom Bacillati; phylum Actinomycetota; class Actinomycetes; order Streptosporangiales; family Nocardiopsidaceae; genus Nocardiopsis; species Nocardiopsis rhodophaea. The sequence goes on along the minus strand of NZ_BAAAPC010000012.1, from coordinate 84,464 downwards.
CGCCAACATCGCGGTCGCCGCCGCCCGACTGGGGACCCCCACCGCTTTCCTGGCCCGGTTCGGCGCCGACGGATTCGGCGCGACGATGCGCGAGCGGCTCGCGGCCGAAGGGATCGGCCTGGACCTGGCCGTCGCGGCCGCCGAACCCTCGGCCCTCGCTCTGACTAGCTTGGGCACCGACGGCCAGGCCCGCTACGACTTCTGGATGGACGGGGCCGCCGACTGGCAGTGGAGCGACGCCGAACTGGCCGCGCCGCTGCCGGACTCCCTGCGGCTGCTGTGCGTCGGTTCGGTCGCGGCCTTCCGCGGCCCCGGCGCCGAAGCGATCGAGCGCCTCATGGCCCGGGAGCGCGACCGCGGCCGCTTGGTCCTCGGGTTCGACCCGAACGTCCGCCCGGCGGTGATCGGCGATCCCGAGCGGGCGCGCGCCCGCTACCTCGGCCTGGCGGCGCTGAGCCACGTGGTCAAGGCCAGCGACGAGGACCTGCGGATGCTGCACCCGGGGAGGGACGAGGAGGAGGCGGCCCGGCAGCTGCTCGCCGAGGGCGCCGCGCTGGTGGTGGTGACCGCCGGCGCCAAGGGCGCCCGCGCCTTCACCCGCCACCGCGACCTCGCCGTCCCGGCTCCCGTCGTGGAGGTCCAGGACACCATCGGCGCGGGCGACACGTTTATGGGCGCGCTCCTGCACACGCTCGCCCGCCTGGACGTCGCGCCCGACGCCGTCGCCGACCTCGGCGAGCGGGACCTGCGCACACTTCTGACCACCGCTGGGGCGGCCGCCGCGGTGACCTGCACCCGCCCCGGCGCCCAGCCGCCGACAGAGGCGGATCTGGCCCCCTACCTGTCCTCCTGAGCCCCCACCACCGGTGTCTCCCGTCCCTCCGCTGTGCTCTGGGGGATAAAAAGGTTCAGATCAACGGCGAGGGGCGGGATCAGTCGGCGGCGGAGGTGTCGACGGGTTCACGCATGATCTCGCCGGCTTCCCGGCAGACCTCCCGGGCCGCCTCCTCCCGTCCGGTGGCCGCATAGGCCCGGCCCAGGGCGCGCAGCGCGGGGGCGAGGAAGGAGTGCCATCCGCGCGTGCGCCAGACTCGGACCGCCTCTTCCAGGGTGGTGACAGCCTCGGCCGTGCTGCCGTCGGCCAGCTGGATCTCACCGAGCAGGGTGAGCGCGTCGGCCAGGTGGTGGTCCATGCCCTTGCGGCGGCTGTGGTCGGCGGCCGTCGCCGCCGTGGTCAGGGCCTGGGGATCGCCGAGCGCGATGTACAACCGGGTGAGGTAGAGCAGGGAGAACACCTCGGAGTACCGGTCCTCCAGCGCCCGTGCCATGTCGAGGGAGCGCAGCAGATTGTCGCGGCCGTCGGCCACGTCCCCGGTCAGGCACTGGGCGGCGCCGAGGAACTGCATCGCGGTGACCTCGAAGCGGGGGTTGCCGAGCAGCCGCGCGAGTTCGAGGGCCTTGGTCAGGTGGGTGACGGCGTCGTCGTTCCGGTTCTCCTCGTGGTCGACGACGGCCATCACGTGGTAAGCGCGCGCCGTCCCGCCGAGGTAGCCGACGGCCTCGGCCAGGTCCAGCGCCGCCTCCGCCGACGCCCTCGCCTGGCGCGACGCCCCCTGGGAGACCAGGCCCCAGGTCCGCATCACCAGGGCGTCGGACATCCCGCGCCGATCGCCGATCTCCTGGAACAGGTCCAGCATCTGCTGGGAGTGCTCGTACATCCCGGCCATGGCGTCGTCGCTGTGCTGGGCGGTGGACCAGGTCTGCAGGTCGGTGAGCCCGCGCCAGAGCACGGCCTCGCCCCGCTTGTTGCCGACCGCGCGGCACAGCTCGATGGCGGCCTCGTGCGTGCGCCGCCATTCGTCGAACCTGCCGCGGACGTCGAAGTACTTGCCCAGGCACCCGGCCAGGTCCCAGGCGACCTCGGCCTCCTCCATCGCGCATGCCTGCAGGACGACCGCGGACATCGCCGCCCACTCGGAGTCGTACCACCCCATGGGGTCGCTGAGCAGTTCGGCGGCCTCGCCGGGGGGTAGCGGCCAGCGGGGCGCTTCCCCGTGCATCGTGGCGTAGCAGGGACCGGGGACGTACTCGGTGGCCTGCTCGGCCAGCCACAGCCAGGCACCGAACGCGCGCCGCTGGGCGGCGACCCGGTCCTCCGGGCGATCCTCGGCCTCGGCCCGCTCCCGGCCGAAGAGGCGGACGAGATCGTGCATGCGGTAGCGCAGCCGACCGGTGACGTCGGTCGCGGCGATCGTCAGAAGCTGGGCGTCCACGAGGGTCTCGATGTGGGTCTCGGCCTGGTCCAGGGAGGAGTCCAGCAGCGCGGCGACCGCCCACGCCGTGAAGTCGGGCACCTCCAGCGTGCTCATCAGGCGGAAAGCGCGCCGGGTCTCGTCGGCCAGCCCGGCGTAGCTGAGGGAGAAGCTGGCCCGGACCGCCAGGTCGCCGGTGGCGAGCTCGTCCAGGCGGCGCTGCTCGTCGCCGAGCAGGCGCGCCATCCGGGTCAGGGTCCACTGCGGACGCCCGGCCAGCCGCGCCCCGGCGATGCGCACCGCCAGAGGCGTGTAGGCGCACAGGCGGACGATCTCCTCGGCGGCCACGGGTTCGGCCGCCACCCGCTCGGCTCCGGCGATGGCGGCCAGGAGCTCGACGGCCTGGCGCGGTTCGAACACGTCGAGGTCGATGAGACGGGCACCCTCCAGTCCGGTCAGCCGCGCCCGACTGGTGACGAGCACCGCGCATCCGGGTGTACCGGGAAGCAACGGGCGCACCTGCCGCTCGGAGGCCGCGTTGTCCAGGACGACCAGCACCCTGCGGTCGGCGAGGCGGCTGCGGTACAGCGCGGAGCGCTCCTCCAGCCCGTCCGGCACGGCGCCGCCCTCCAGGCCCAGCGCGTGCAGGAACCGGGAGAGCACCTGCGCCGGGTCGACGGGGCGCTCCTCGGCGCCGCGCAGGTTGACGTAGAGCTGGCCGTCGGGGAAGTTGCGGGCCTGCTCGTGGGCCACGTGCACCGCGAGCGCCGTCTTGCCGATGCCGCCCATTCCAGCGACCGCCGAGATCACCATGGGCGACGCGGGGAGCCGATCCCCGCTGTCGTCGCTCCCTGGGCCGGAGGGCTCGCTGGCGAGTCCGCGGCCGAGCTGCGCCACCTGGGACCGGCGCCCGGTGAAATCGGCGATGTCAGGGGGAAGCTGGGCCGGGACCGGCGCTGAGGCATGCGCCGCGGCGCCGTGGCCGCCTGCGGAGAAGCCGTCACCGCCCGCCTTCGACGCGGCGAGGCGGCGCTCCCGCGGTGGCCGATCGGGGAGATCGAGGGACGCGTCGTTGGTGAGGATCGCCTGCTCCAGCCGGACCAGCTCGCGGCCGGGCTCCAGGCCGAGTTCGTCGGCGAGAAGGGCGCGGCCCTCGCGGTACACCTCCAGTGACTCGCTCGACCGGCCCATCCGGTACAGCGCGGTCATCAGCTGGGCGCGGAGGCGCTCGCGGTAGGGGAACTCGGCCACCAGAGCGGTGAGTTCGGCGGCGACCTCACGATGTCGGCCGAGGGACAGCTCGGCCTCGATGCGCTCCTCGGCCGCGACCTGGCGCATCTCGTTGAGCCGGGCCGCCTCCTCCCGGACGAGGGGCATCGTGTCATGGCCCGCGAAGGCCGGTCCGCGCCACAGCTCCAGCCCCTGACGCAGCAGATCGCCGCCGCGCTCCGTATCCCCCTCGGCAACGGCGAGGCGCCCCTGCTCCACGAGCTCCTGAAAGCGGACCGCGTCCACCTCTCCCGGCGCCGTCACCAGCCGGTAGCCCACCGGCCCGCGCCCAACGCGGCCCGATTCTCCCAGGGCCCGGCGGACGTGGTGGACGTAGACCTGCAGGCTCTTGACCGCCGACTTGGGTGGTGCGTCCTCCCACAGCGCCTCGATCAGCCGCGCCTCGGAGACCATGACGTTGGGCCGACACAGCAGCGCGGCCAGCAGCGCGGCGAGTTTGGGCGACAGCCGCACGCCACCGCCGTGGCCGCGCACCTCCAGCGGTCCGAGAACCTCGAACTCCATGCCAACTCCCTGACGACGGATACCGAGCCCGCCGGACGGGTTCCCCAACCGGTCGCCAACTCGTGCCCGACGGTCTCGCGGGCACGACGCTATCGGGTCGCATTCGGACGGAGCTGACCAGGATGGAGGAGGGGTCGGCCGGACGTCCAACCGTTTTCCATCCCGATTCCAGCCACGGCAGCACACGATGGTGGTCGAGAAGCTCCGGAGCCGACTGGTTCCAGGGCGGACGTCTCCCGAGGGGCGTACTCCGCCAGGTGCGGCCGCGCCGCGCATGGGGAGGGGAGACACCCTCATCACCTCCAAGGACGGCAGCCGGTCCCCTACCGGTTGGGAGGCGACGAGGCGCAGGAGCCAGACGGCCGCATCATGACTTCCGGGTGTGACGAGGGGGCATCATGGTGTGGCCGTCGGCGTCTCTTCCACCGCTCTCCCACCCGTCCCCGCGGCCGACGTCAACACCGCTTCCTTTTACCTTCTTACGCTGCCTTCCGCTGCCTCCCGCTCCTCTATCCCCTGCCCGTAGGCCCCGTGCCCGCGTGCTCCAGGCGGGCGGGCGCGGGCGGCCCGCCAGAGGGACCGTAGAATCGGCCGCGCCGTGTCGCCGTCCCCGCGACCGGTGGTCCCGCCCCCGCACCGCAGTGAGAGAGAGTGACGTGACCGCGCGCACGGTTCTGGTCCTGCAGCACATCGACGTCGAGAAGCCCGGCATGATCCTGGAGGCGCTGCACGACTGCGACGTCGAGATCCGCAATCTGCTCGATGCCCCGTCCCCCTCCGCCATCGACCTGCCGCCCGTGTCCGACCTGGCCGGTCTGGTGATCATGGGCGGGCCGATGAACGTCGACGACGTCGCCGGATACCCCGCTCTCAAGCTGGAACACGACCTCGTGGCGGACGCGATCGCGGCGGGGGTGCCGACCCTGGGTGTCTGCCTCGGGGCGCAGCTGGTTGCCCGCGCGCAGGGACTGGAGGTGCGGACGGCCGGCCAGCTCGGGCTCGGCCCGGAGATCGGCTGGTCCCCGCTACGGGACGTAGACGAGCGTGACCCCGTCGTCGGACCGCTGGCCGCGGCGCCCGGCGTGCTGCACTGGCACGGCGACCGCATCGTGCCCGGCGCCGAGACACCCGTGCTGGCCAGTACCGAGACGACGCCGTGCCAGGCGTTCCGTGCCGGACCGGCCGCCTGGGGTCTGCAGTTCCATCTGGAGGTCACGCCGGCGCTGCAGGACGAATGGCTCGCCGACCCGTCGTTCGATGCCGAGGCGACGCACGCCCTGGGCGCGGGCGCCGCCGACCGCCTGCGTGCTGATGCGCGGGCCATCGCCCCACGGCTGCGTCCCCTGGCCGAGCAGAGCCTGCGGCATGTGCGCTCGCTGATCCTGGACCGCGCCGACGCTGGCCCGCGTTCGGCCGGCTGACCGGGCGGGAACCGCGCGGGCGCCTCATAACAGCACCCTGAGGCGCGGCCCCGGGGACGAGCGATGTCCCCGGGGCCGCGCCTCGTCGTGTGCCGCTCTGGCCGCGCCCGACCCGGCTCAGTGACCGCCGCTGAGCGTGCCGCTGAGCTCCTTGTGCAGCTCCTCGCTGGGCACGTTGAGACCGGTGATCTCGACGTCGATACCGTGCCTGCCGAACTTGTCGCCGGCGTGGTCAAGCGCCGCCACCGCCGAGGAGTCCCACATGTGGGCGTTGGACAGGTCGATCACGACCTTGCTGACGCCATCCTCGTTGTAGTCGAACTCCCCGACCAGCTCGTTGCTGGACGCGAAGAACAGGTCGCCGCGCACCGAGTAGACGCGGACGCCGCCCTCGGGGTCGAGCACGCTGGTGACGGTGGAGAGGCGCGCCACCCCGCGGGCGAAGATGACGATCGAGGTGAGCGACCCGACGATCACGCCGATGGCGAGGTTGTGGGTGCCGACGACCACCGCGACGGTCACCGCCATGACGATGGTCTCGCTCCACGGCATCCGCTTGATGGTGCGCGGCGCGATGCTGTGCCAGTCCATGGTCGCGAACGACACGAAGAGCATCACCGCGACGAGCGCGGCCATGGGGATCATCGCCACGACGTCGCCCAGCACGACCACCAGGATCAGCAGGAACACACCGGCGAGGAAGGTGGACAGCCGCGTGCGGGCACCGGACTTCACGTTGATCATGGTCTGCCCGATCATCGCGCAGGAGGCCATGCCGCCGAAGAAGCCGGTGATGATGTTGCCCCAGCCCTGGCCGCGAGCCTCGCGTCCCTTGGCGGAGCGCGTGTCGGTGAGGTCGTCGACAACCTTGGCCGTCATCAGCGACTCCATGAGGCCCACCAGCGCGAGGGTGAGCGAGTAGGGCGCGATGACCTCCAGGGTCTCCATGCTGAACGGGACGTCGGGCAGGAACGGGACGGGCAGGCTGTCGGGCAGCGACCCCATGTCGCCGACTGTGGGCACCTTCACTCCGGACGCCACGGCGACCGCCGTGAGCACCACGATGGCCACCAGCGGAGCCGGGATGGCCTTGGTGAAGCGGGGCAGCAGGAAGATGACCGCCAGGCCCGCGGCGACGAGAGCATAGACTCCCCAGCCCTTGCCCCAGAAGTGCGGGACCTGCGCCATGAAGATCAGGATGGCCAGCGCGTTGATGAACCCGGTCATGACGCTGGGCGGGACGAAGCGCATGAGCTTGGCGACGCCGAGCAGCCCCAGGATCACCTGGAACACGCCCGCGAGGATGGTGGCGGCGAGCAGGTAGTCGACACCGTGGTCCTTGACGAGGTCCACCACGACCAGTGCCATGGCGCCCGTGGCCGCGGAGATCATCGCCGGGCGACCGCCGAGGAACGCGATCGACACGGCCATGACGAAGGAGGCGAACAGGCCGACACGCGGGTCGACTCCAGCGATGATCGAGAAGGAGATCGCTTCGGGGATCAGAGCGAGGGCGACCACGAGGCCGGCCAGCGCTTCGGTGCGAATCACCGAAAAGGTCGGGAACGTGGGTCTCAGACGCTTGGTCGTCTTCGGCGAGGTCGTCATGGATCCAATCTCACGGAGTGCAGCCCGAAAGAGGGCGAGGAATGCGGTCAGGTCGGTCGGGTGGTCGGGCACGCACTGCATCTGCCAGGGGGTCGGCGTTCGCACCGGGCGATTACCGCGTGGGCAGGGCGTGCTCCGATCGGGTGCGTGTCCTGGCACGCGGCGACACTGCCGCGAGTCCGGCCGAAGGGGCGGCCGGGGAAATCACCGACGGAAAGGAGACGGAGCACAGATAGGCGCGCAAATCCCCCACATGGGACGCAACCACGTTCAACCTTACCGTGACGTTAGGGTCAGGACCCCCTGTCGCCGCGTGAGAGTACACTCACACCCCCGCTCCCCCTGCGGCGGGATACCTGCGCTTCTCCTCAGGCAACCCTCGTCGCCACCGGTGACACCGCCGTTGCGGGCGCGCTAACACGTCGTGAGGAGTCGCGGCGCGGACCGGAAGCCGCCCCAATCCACCCCCGAAACGCCGCCCCAGCGCGACACGCGCGCGCTGATGTGCGATTCGGCTCACACCGAGAGCCGGTCTTCGCTACCGTCGGTGGCGAGTGGAATACCACCCTCAGCGGCGCGGCACTCCACACCGCCTCGTGGGCGTGGCCACCTGTTCGCCTCGGGTTGGCGATTTCTTCCCTAACGTAAGGGTAGAGTGCTCGGCGCCGAAGCGCGCCCCGCGCCTCTGCGCCCCTTCCCGCCCCGCATGGTGGCGATCATTCCACGGACCGCCGGGGTGCCATCCGCGCGCTCTCACTCTTCAAGCATCACGGAGAAGAACCAATGGCGACGTATCGCGTCCGCATGACCGACGGAACCCTGCGCACCGAGCAGGCACTGCGCGTCCGCACCGACGCGCACAACCTCTACCTCGAAGACCGAGCCGCCGGAGCCTGGCGCCCCGTTCTCGATGTCCGACTGGACCAAGTCGACCAGATCCAGCGCCGCTTCACCGAGAACGACGGGCGCTGGGTCTGGCTGACCGAGACGCTTCCCGCTCCCGCGGGCGTCCACGCCTGGAACTAGGCGGGACAGGCCGACCACGGCGCCGACTTCGGGTGCGTGCATACCGGCGATCACGGCCGACTCGGGATACCTTGGCTGTGGCCTATTCGTCGCCCGGTAAAGGTGCCGCATGCTGAACGATGAGCGTGATCCGTCGTCCGAGTCCCGTGATCCTGTGGGGGGATCATCTGGAGCCCACACGCATCCCCGGGCGGATTGCGCGGGCCATGCGGAGGATCACGACGCAACGGCCTCCAGAAAGGGAGAAGAGCAGGGCGGGAAAGCGAAGAAGAAGGACGGGAAGAAGCAGCGGTCCTTTTGGAAAGAGCTGCCCGCCCTCCTGCTCATCGGTCTCCTCCTGGCGTTTGCCATCAAGACGTGGCTGGTCGAGCCGTACTACGTCCCGTCGGGGTCGATGGAGAACACGCTGTTGATCGGCGACCGCGTCTTCGTCAACAAACTCGCCAACTCGACCCGCGATATCGAGCGCGGTGACGTGATCGTCTTCGACGGACGGGATTCCTGGGACGCCGTCGAGGGTGCCCCGGCCTCCTCTGGGTTCCTCACGTCGGTGGCGGACTTCGCCGGGATGTCCCCCGACCGCAAGGACTACACCAAGCGGGTGATCGGGCTCCCGGGAGACACAGTGGAGTGCTGCGACGAGAAGCGCCGCATCATCATCAATGGCCAACCCATCGATGAGCCGTACCTGTTCCCGGGAAGTCTGGAGAGCCACGAGGAGTTCGGCCCGGTGACCGTCGGCAAGGGACGGCTGTGGGTCATGGGGGATCACCGCGCCATCTCCCTCGATTCCCGGGGCCACATGGAGTTCGAGGGCGACGGCACCATCCCCATCAGTTCCGTGGCCGGACCCGCCTTCCTCATCCATTGGCCCCTGGACCGCATCTCCACTCTCTCGACACCCAAGGATGCATTCGCCAATGTTCCGGCGCCGTGAGGACGACCCTGACGCGGCATGGTTCATGCCCAATTCGCGAAACGGCTGCGCGGCGGCCCCTATCTCATTAGCTTGGAAAGGCAGTACGAGAAACGACGGCAGGGTCCAGACCTCACCCGCAGCCGACCGATGAGCGGAGGGCGGGATCGACATGCGCGAACTACACGTGGACGTCCGGTACGACGACGACCGGACGACGTTGCTCGTGCGCGGGGAGCTCGATATCGCCAGCATGCCCGGACTGGAGGACTCCGCCGCCCAAGCCGAGGCCGAGCATCCCAGCCAGTGCGTCACCGTCGACCTCACCGAGCTGGACTTCATCGACTCCTGCGGGCTCAACGCCCTCACCCGCCTGCACCGGCGGCTCCTCCGCGGCGGCAGGAGCCTGACCGTCATCGTTCCGCGGGGCAGGATCGACAAGGTCTTTCAGTACAGCGGATTGAAGCAGTGCATGGATATCCAGGTCTCCCCCACCGCGTCCGACCGCCCATCACTGTGCGGGCATGATCACGGCGACTCCCAGGTGCCACGCCCCGCCGCACCCGTTGACGACGACTCCGGCGACCGCGACCCTCCGGACGCGGCCGCCTGACCGTCCAGAGCTATCCACCCCCCGCCCCCGGCCTGGCGGCCACCGTCGGCGGAGGTCGGCGCGCGCCATAGCGTAGAGAGCGTGATGTCGATCTGGGAGCGCGCGCAGAGCGTCATGGTGGCGGCCTGCGCGGTGGCGGGTTTGATCGTCGGCACGGCGCTTCCGGTCGGCGAGCTCGCGCGGTACGCGATCCTGCCCGCGCTCATGCTGCTGCTGGTCGCGGTGTTCGCGCAGGTGGACGCCGCCCAGGTGGGGGCGGCGCGGCGGGCGCGCACCGTGGTCGCGGCCAGTCTGGTGCTCAACTTCGTGTGGACGCCCGTTTTCGCGTGGGCTGTGGGCGCCGGGCTGCTGGGCTCCGCCCCCGACCTCCGCATCGGTCTGCTCCTGCTCCTGGTCACGCCGTGCACCGACTGGTATCTCGTCTTCACCGGCCTGGCACGCGGGCACCTTGGCATCGCCGCGGCCGTCCTCCCGATCAACCTGGTGCTGCAACTCGTGCTGCTGCCCATCTACGTCCTGCTGTTAGGCGGCCCGGCGGCCATGGTGGACGCGGGAACGCTCGCCGAAGCCGTTCTGCTGGTCCTCGTCATCCCGCTCCTGACTGCGCTGCTCCTGCGGTGGGCGGCGGCACGGTTCCAGGGACCGGCCTGGCGCGACACGGTGCTGGTGAGCGCCGCCTCGCGCGTCGTGCTGCCGCTGCTGTATCTCGCGGTCCTGGCGATGTTCGCCTGGCAGGCCCGCACCGTCATCGAGCACGGCACCGAGTTGCTGGCCATGCTGCCGCCGCTGGCGCTGTTCTTTATCGTGGCGCCGCTGGTCGCCGTAGGCACCGCTCGGCTGCTGCGGCTCCGCGCCGACGAGCGGGCGACGCTGACCATGACCACGGTGGCCCGCAATTCCCCCATCGCCCTAGCCGTGGCGGTGGCGGCATTCCCGGACCGGCCGCTGATCGCGGTCGCCCTCGTGGCGGGGCCGCTGCTGGAACTTCCGGTGCTGGCCGTCCTCAGCCAGATCGTGCGTGTTCCCGGTGAATCCGGCATGGCGCCGCGCGCCGATCGATAGCACCCGCGGGCGAGAACAGGACAGCCAAGAGGCAACAGATTGTAAGTAATTACATACACAGCGAATCTCTTGGTGTCCACCATTCTCACCGGCCCATTTCCGCGATCCGCCCACAAGCTCCCTGCACACAGGACATACTGGTGAGCACGGGCTGCGGACCACGGACGCGATTGCCAGACGCATGGCCACCGCACCCTATTTCGCGATACCTCGCGTCGACCATCAGGACCCCCATGACATCTGCATTCCGAACCCCCTTCGGATCCCGCACCATCCCCCTTCCCCCGCACCTCCGAAGCAGAACCGAACACACGAACAGATAGCGCCCCTCCACATTTTCGCCATGGAGGCGCTCGTCCTTGTGCATTCTATTTCTCGGAGGTTTTTCAGCGTGCCAAAAAATGAGGCGAACACCCCATATTCCACGGCTCCGGTAGCGATCATCGGAATCGGGTGCCGACTACCGAAAGCGCACGGCCCGCGCATGCTGTGGCGGTTGCTCTGCGACGGTGTCGATGCCACCTCAGCCTTGCCGCCGGAGCGGATGGGGGGAAGGCAGAGCGCACTGAGCGCACCGAACGCCCCCGGAGGACGGGGTGGCTTCCTGAACGGGGTCGAGGAATTCGATGCCGCCTTCTTCGGAATTTCCCCCCGCGAGGCGGTCCGAATGGATCCGCAGCAGCGACTTCTGCTGGAGACGACGTGGGAGGCGTTCGAGGACGCCGGCCTGACGCAGGACCGGCTGGGGGGAAGCGACACCGGCGTCTTCATCGGCCTGCAGTCGGCCGAGTACTGGGAACTCGTTGAGCGGGCGGAGCCGCGCGGCGGCTCCGGGATGGACCTGCACACCGGTCTGGGCGCCGGGCTGCGCAGCGTCATGTCGGGGAGGATCTCCTACGCCTTCGACCTGCGTGGCCCCTCGGTGACGGTGGACACCGCCTGCTCCTCGTCCCTGGTCGCGGTGCACCAGGCGGTGCACAGCATCCGCAGCGGCGAAGCGGGGCAGGCGGTGGTGGGCGGCTCCAACCTCCTTCTCCGGCCGATGCTCTCCACGATCATGAGCGACGCGGGCATGCTCTCCCCTGACGGGCGGTGCAAGTTCGGCGGGGCGGACGCCAACGGGTTCGGGCGCGCGGACGGCGTGGGGGCGGTGGTGCTGAAGCCGCTCGACCGGGCCCTGGCCGACGGAGACGACGTGTACGCGGTCATCCGCGGCAGCGCGAGCGGGAACGACGGCCAGGCCAGCGGCTACCTGATGACCCCGGCTGTCGAAGGGCAGTTGCGGACCCTGCTCGCCGCCTACGCCGACGCCGGGATCGACCCGGCCACCGTGGACTATGTCGAGGCGCACGGCACCGGCACGAGTGTCGGCGACCCGGTTGAACTGGAGGCCCTGGGCACGGTGGTGAGCCCCGGCCGCGATCCCGGCCGCCCCTGCCTCGTCGGGTCCGTCAAGTCGAACATCGGCCACACCGAGGGGGCCGCGGGCGTCGCCGGGCTGATCAAGGCCGCACTGTGCCTGAAGAAGCGGGTGATCCCGCCGAGCCTGCACTGCCGGGAACCCCACCCGCTGCTGCCGTGGCAGGACTGGCGGCTGTCGGTTCCGGCGGAGGACGCGATGCCGTGGCCGGACACCGGGGGTCGCGATCCCGTCGCGGGCGTCAGCTCCTCCGGCATCTCGGGGACCAACGTCCACCTCGTGCTGACCGGCGCCCCCGACTCCTCCCGGCAGGACGACGACGCTCCCGCCCCCGCCGAGCGCTCCGGGAGCGCCGCCGACGAGGAGACCGTTCACCTGCTCCCGCTATCGGCTCGCGACCCCGGGGCCCTCTCGGAGCTCGCCCGCTCGTATGCCGACTATTTGGCGACCGAGGGGCGGGCGGTCCCCCTGCGCGACATCTGCCACAGCGCGGGCGAGCGGCGCACGCACTTCGAAGACCGGCTGGCGGTCATCGGCTCGAACCACGAGGAGCTGCGCACCCGGCTGGAGGCCGCGGCGGACGGCGACACACCCCCGGGAGTCATCGGCCCGGGAGAGGCGGCCGAGCACCGCGTCGCCTTCGTGTTCCCGGGACAGGGGGCGCAGTGGACCGGGATGGGCCGGGAGCTGCTGCGCGACTGCCCCGGCTTCCGGCGCTCCATCGAAGAGTTCGACGCCGCGATCGCCGCCGAGGCCGGATGGTCGCTGCTGGAACTGCTCAGCGAAGCCGATCTGGACACGGCTCCGATCGACCGGGTCCAGCCAGCGCTGGTCGCGGTCGAGGCCTCGATCGCCCGTGTGCTGCGCGACTGGGGCGTCGAGCCGGACCTCGTGGTCGGGCAGAGCATGGGCGAGATCGCCGCGGCCTACACCGCGGACGCGCTCAGCCTTGAAGACGCCGTGCGGATCATCTGTCGGCGGTCCGCGCTCATGCGCCGGTTCAGCGGTCAGGGCGCCACGCTGTGGACCGCGCTGACCGCGGCGGAAGCCGAGGACGAGGCGGCGCGGTTCCGCAACCGCGTCTCGATCGCGGTCATCAGTGGGCCGGGGAGCACCGTGCTCTCGGGGGACGCCGAGGCGATCGGGAAGATCCGCGCCGAGCTGGAGGAGCGCGATGTCTTCTGCCGCCTGATCAAGGTCGATGTCGCGGCGCACAGCCCCCAGATGGACGAACTGCGCGACGAGATGCTCGCCGAACTGGCCGAGATCCGCCCGCGAACCGCCCGCCTGCCCATCTGGTCGACGACCGACGCCGCTGTGGTCGACGGGGCCGAACTCGACGCCGGCTACTGGATGCGCAACCTGCGGGAGCCGGTGCGCTTCGGCCCGGTGATGCAGGAGATTACCGGCGCGGACCCGCTGATCTGCTGTGAGATCAGCCCGCACCCGGTCCTGCTGCCCGCGCTCCAGGACGTCCTTGAGCCCGACGACCTCGCCATCGCCCCGCTGCGGCGCGACCTGTCCGAGCGCGCCGGGATGCTCACCGCCCTGGGCGAACTGTATGTGGCCGGGCGGCCGGTGCGCTGGTCCGGCGTCGTCGGCGACGGCGCCCGCTTCACGCGGCTGCCCACCTATCCGTGGCAGCGGGAACGGTACTGGTACACCGACCGGGCGGGCGAATCCGGCCGGTGGAACGGTTCTGCGCTGCTGGGCCAGCGGCTGGACCAGAGCGGGGAGACGGGCGGCGCCGACATCTGGGAGGGCCGCCTGGACCTCACCGGCAACGCCTTCCTCCTGGAACACCGGGTGGAAGGAGAGTCGATCTTCCCGGGGGTCGGCTACGTGGAGATGGTGCTGGAGGCGCTTGCGGAGCTGCGCGCGGAGGAGACGGTCGCCGTCACCGATGTGACGCTCAAGCGTGCCCTGTTCATCGACCCGACGCGCGAACCGCTGGTGCGGCTGTGCCTCCACGCGCCGGAACGCGAACCGGAGGGCACCACCGTCCGCCGTTTCGAGGTCAGCAGCCGGGACGCCGACGAGCAGGGGGAAGGCGACGCATGGAGCGTCCATGCCCGCGGACGCGTCGACTTCGACGCGTCCGGCCACGTGGCGTCGCGGGATACGGGGACATCGCTGGCCGAGGTACGGCAGCGGTGCACAACGGCCATGCCCGCCGCCGACTTCTACCGGAGCCTGGGCCTCCAGGGGAATCAGTGGGAGGGCAGTTTCCGCGGCATCACCGACCTCTGGCACGGCGACGGCGAGGTCCTGAGCAAGATCCGGCTGACCGATGACGTCCCTACGGCCGGATTCCAGGTCCACCCGTGCCTGCTCGACGCGTGCCTCCAGGGCGTCATCGCGGCCAAGGGCGCCGCGGGCGGTGCCCACCGCTCCATCGTGGGCAGCGGGCTCGGCTCGGTGGTCTTCCGCCACCGGCCCAAGGGGCAGGTGTGGTGCCATGCCCGGATCGCCGGGGAGGACGCGAGCGGCTACTGGGGCGAGGTGCGCCTGTACGACGACGATGGGGCGGTGGTCGCCGACATCAGCGGCGTCGGCATCCGCTATCTGGAACCACTCCGGGACCCGCGGAACACGGGCCTGGACAGCCCAGCCGCGGCGGGGTCGGAGGGAACCGCGGACACCTCCGGGCTCTACACGGTGCGCTGGGAAGCAACCCACGCCGTTCCCGCGGATCCCCCACCGGTCCCCTACCTCGTGTACGCCGATGCACGGGGTGTCGGAGAGGGGCTCGCCGAACGGCTTCGCTCGCACGGCCGGGAATGCACGGTAGTCCACGCCGGCACGGACTTCCAGCGGGTCGGGCCGGGGCTCTACACCATCGAGCCCGGCTCGACCGACCACCACCGCCAGCTGCTTGCCGAAACCCTCACGGACCCCGCCACTCGGGCGGCGTGCGTGGTGCACCTGTGGAGCCTGGACGCCGACACCCTCGCTGACGCCGAACGGCGGGGCTGCCTCGACATTGTCGGTCTCACCCGCGCACTCACGGAGTACCCCGATGCCGCGCTGACCGTCGTCACCGCGGGCGCCCAGGCTGTGAACAGCGGCGACCGCGTGCATCCGGAGCAGGCGCCGCTGTGGGGGCTGGGCCGGGCGATCACCAGTGAACTTCCCGCGATGCGGTTCCGGCTCGTCGACCTCGACCCGGCGGCGCTGAACGCGGCGGCCACGACAGAGCACATCGACCCGCTCGTGGCCGAGCTGTCCCACACGGGCACCGAAGACCAGGCGGCCCACCGTGCGGGACGCCGACTGGTGCCGCGGCTCTCCCCCTATGTCCAGCGGGACCAGGGCCTGGTGCCCGTCGCGGCGGGGTCCAACCACCATGGCGGCCCGGTGGAGCTGGTCTCGGGGTCCACGCGGCACCGGCGTTCGGCCGGGGACTCTGTCCCCGGCACACTCGACGCCCTGGAGCTGCGGCCGATGGCGGCGCGGTCGCCGGGGCACGGCGAGGTGGCCATCGAGGCCGCCTACGCCCCGATCGGGTTCCGCAGCGTACTGGTGGCCCTCGGGATCATGGAGTGTCCCGACCCCGGACACCCCGATCTGGGGTACGAGTTCGCCGGGACCGTCTCGGCGGTCGGTCCCGGGGTTCGAGGGCTGTCGGTGGGGGACGAGGTGATCGCGCTGTCCCGCCAGCCAGTGGCGAGCCACGTGGTGACCCCGGCGGCTCTGGTCTGCCGCCGCCCGGCCAACCTGAGCCTGGTGGAGGCGGCGACACTGCCCGGGGCGTTCGTCACTGCCGATCTCGCGCTGCGGGACGAGGCCCGGGTCCAGGCCGGGGACCGGGTGCTCATCCACAGCGCGACCGGGGGTGTCGGGCTGGCGGCCGTGCAGATCGCGCGCCGGGAGGGTGCCGAGGTGCTGGCGACGGCGGGCACCCCGGAGAAGCGTTCGCTGCTGCGCTACCTCGGCGTCACCGTGGTCGGCGACTCCCGCTCGACCGCGTTCGCCGACACCGTGCGCGAGGTGACCGATGGCTACGGTGTCGACGTGGTGGTGAACATGCTCTCCGGAGAGCCGCGCGCGGCCAGCCTGGACTTGCTCGCCCCGTTCGGCCGATGGCTCGAACTCACCAAACAGGACCTGCTGCGCGGGACGCCGATGGACATGCGACCGTTCGACCGGGCGCTCAGCTTCACCTGCATGGACGTGCTGCAGATGGCCCATGAGCGGCCCGATCGGCTCGGCGCCTCACTGCGGGGCATCGCGAAGCTGGTCGGCCGCGGTGAGCTGCACCCGTTGCCCTACCAGGTGTTCCCCGCGGAACAGGCTGGAGACGCCTTCCGGCTCATGGCCCGAAGCGGCCACACCGGGCGGGTGATGCTCTCGTTCACCTCGTCGTCGTCCTCATCGCCACGACCGGACAGGTCGAACCATGAGGCACAGACGAGCCAGGCGATCGCTCCCGCCCCTCCGACACACTCGGGCCAAGCTCTGCTGCCACTGCAACCGCAGACGGCACCCCCACCCCCACCGGTCCGCGCGGACGACGGTTACCTGATCACTGGCGGTGTCGGGGACATCGGGCTGGAGCTCGCACGGCACCTGGTGGCGCACGGAGCCCGCAACCTGCTTCTGGTCGGGCGGAGCCCGCTCACGCCCGAGCGGACCGCCGCGGTCAACGACCTGCGCGCGACGGCCTACGTCGACTACGAAGCCGTGGATGTCGCCGATGAGGCGGAGATGCGGCGTGTTCTGGAAAAGTGGTCCGCCCGCGGCAGGCCGCCGATCCGGGGCGTCGCGCACGCGGCGGGAGTGATCGGGTACACCGACGTCTCCGAAATGACCGAGGCCGACCTGACCGCCGTGATGCGTCCGAAGGCGCACGGAGCCGTGGTCCTCGATCGCCTCTTCACCGGCCATGACCTGGACTTCTTCGTCCTGTTCTCGTCGGGCTCCGCCCTCCTGCCCTCCCCCATGCTCGGCGCCTACGCCGCGTCCAACGCCTACCTCGACGCCCTGGCCCACCGCCGGCGCGCCCGGGGCGAAACGGCGACCAGCGTCAACTGGGGCTTCTGGGCCAAGGTCGGGATGGCCGCGCGCTACCAGCGGGAACACGACCGCAACCCGGCGCCCGATGGCATGCGCAGCTTCGACCCCGAGGAAGCGTTCGCGGTCCTCGACCGACTGCTCGCCGACGGGACGACCCAGGCGGCCCTTCTGCCCACCGACTGGTCCCAGTGGGCCGCGGCCCACCCCGCGGCGGCCCGAGTCCCGTTCTTCTCCCACCTGGTGCCCGGCGCTACTGCCCCTGCCGCCCCGCGTTCGGCGCCACCGGTACCCAGCACGGCGCCGACCAGCGCCCCATCGCCGAATCCCGACCTCGTCCAGGCGCCGGCCCCCATGAGCGCGACAGCGCCTGTTCCCGCAGCGGAGCCGCCACCGGCCCCCGCCCCGACGCGCGGCCCCGCACCCACAGGCGCACCGCACCCCTCCCCCGCCAACCGCGAGGAGATCATCACCTACCTCCGCGACGTCACCGGCCAGATCCTCGGCCTGCCCGGGACGCGCGTCCACCCCCGACGCGCCCTCAACCGCCAGGGCCTCGACTCCCTCATGGCCGTCGAAATCCGCGCCCGCATCCGCCGCGATCTGGGGGTCGACCTCCCCATCGTCAAGTTCCTCAGCGCCGGCACCCTCACCGACCTGGCAACGGCACTGATCGACCGTTCCGCCTCATCACCGGGATAACCCCACATGGCTTCGACCGCTGCCTCGACCGACCAGGGTCGAGGTGGCGGTCGGAGCCTCCGCGACCAGCCACACAACTATGCGTTTGCACTTTGCTCACCGTGTGCTAGGCATGTTTTCCGGGCAAAAGGACGCCAAGCTGCGCCGTGCCCTCCGGGATCTTCACAGGAAACCAGGTGGCAATGGACGTCTTTTCAGTTCACGACCGACTGATCCAGGACTACAGCGAGTACACCAGCTCACTGGTCCAGGTGCGTGATCCTGACATCGCCCGCCATCTGCGCGACGAGCAGGAGCAGAAGGTTCGGTGGCCCGACCCCTGGCTTTCGCTGAACCCGAGCTTCGCCACCGGTGGCACAGTGAGCGAACTGGTGTCCGAGGGGTTGGTGCGCCCCGAATGCGAACGCTTCTTCCGCGACAAGAAGAACCCCGACGATCCCGGCCACCGACCGCTGACTCTCCACCGCCACCAGCGGGAGGCGATTCAGGCTGCCGCGACCGGCGAAAGCTATGTCTTGACCACCGGCACCGGTTCGGGCAAAAGCCTCTCCTACATCATCCCGATCGTCGACAGCGTCCTCCGCGATCCCCGGCCCAACCGGCTCAAGGCGATCGTGGTCTATCCGATGAACGCGCTGGCGAACAGCCAGCACCACGAGCTTGAGAAGTATCTGAAATGGGGCCTGTCCCGGCGTGAGCAGTCGGTGCGGTTCGCCAGCTACACGGGGCAGGAAAACCCGGAGCAACGCGACCAGGTGTTCAAGCGTCCCCCGGACATCCTCCTCACCAACTACGTGATGTTGGAGTACCTCCTCACCCGTCCGCACGAACGCGACCAACTGCTCAAGATCGCTCAGGGCCTTCACTTCCTCGTCCTCGACGAGCTGCACACCTACCGTGGCCGACAGGGCGCCGACGTAGCGATGCTGGTGCGCCGACTCCGTGATGCGTGCGGCGCCCCGCGTCTCCAATGCATTGGCACGTCGGCGACGATGGCGTCCACCCGCACCTTCACCGAGGCCCAGGAGCGTGTCTCGGAGGTCGCCACCCAGTTGTTCGGGACGACCGTCAAGCCGGCCCACGTCATCGGTGAGACGCTCCGCCGGGCCACAGAGACACCAGTGCATTCGCGCGAGCAACTGGTGGCATCGGTCCACGCCGCTCTGGAAGCTGGCGCTGCCGACCGTGGATACGCCGAACTAGCAGCGGACCCGCTCGCCGGATGGGCGGAATCGGTGTTCGGTCTCACCGACGAGCCGACGGACGTCCCGGACGCGCCACCGCGCCTGGTCCGCAGCGCGCCGATCACCGTTCCCGAGGCCGCGAGACAATTGTCCGAGGTCGCTGCTCTCGGAGTCGACCAGTGCGAACACGCTCTCCAGGAGATCCTGCAGCAGGGCGCACGCGCCCGACATCCCGAGACCCAGCGCCCGTTGTTCGCGTTCCGCCTGCACCAGTTCCTGTCCAAAGGCGACACGGTGTATGTCAGCCTGGAGCCGCCCAAAGAGCGCTACATCACCGGCAAGTACCAGGTAAGTGTCCCCGGGCAACGACACAAGGTGCTGCTCCCGCTGGCGTTCTGCCGCGAGTGCGGCCAGGAGTACGTCGTGGTGGCTCGGACCACGAGCACCAGCCACCCGCCCGTGTACACCGCTCGCCAGGAGCAGGACGCTGGCGGCGGCAATGAGGTCAACGGTTACCTCTACATTAGTGACGACCACCCGTGGCCAGCCGACCCCATCAAGGAACAGCGGCTGCCCGACTCCTGGTGGGCCACGGCCGACGACGGCTCCGGCCAAGTCCTGCCGCGTTTCCGCGACAAGCTCCCCCAAGAGAAGTGGATCGACACCGCCGGCCGCGAAACCGCGGAAGGCAATGGCCTCCGCGCCTGGTACGTGCCTGCTCCATTCCGTTTCTGCCTGCGCTGCCGGGTTTCCTACGAGGAGCCGCGCGCCAATGACTTCGCCAAGCTCGCGACATTCGCGGCGGAAGGGCGGAGCTCGGCCGTGACGCTGGTGAGCGGCAGCATCCTGCATGGGCTGGAGGAGCAGGACAATCTTCCCCTCCAGGCCCGCAAGTTGCTCACCTTCGTCGACAACCGGCAGGACGCTTCTCTCCAGGCCGGACACTTCAATGACTTCGCACAGGTGACCCAGTTGCGCGCCGCCCTGCACCGAGCCGCCGAGCAAGCTGGGGACAGCGGTCTACGCCACGACACGATCGCCGAACGCGTCACCGATGTACTCGGTCTGGAGATGGCCGATTTCGCGCAGAACCCCAGGGTCAAGTTCTCCCAGAAGGAGGCCGTCCTCTCCGCCCTACGCGGTGTCGTCGGATACCGCGTCTACGCCGACCTCAAAGACGGTTGGCGGGTCACGATGCCCAACCTGGAGCAGACCGGCCTGATCAGGTTCGACTACGTCGACCTCGCCGAAATCGCCGAGGATGACGAGTGCTGGCAGCGCCGCGCGTTCGGCAAGGACGAGGTGAACGTGTCGGCATACCTCCGCGACGCCTCCCCCGATCTCCGCTACCACCTGGCCAAGATCCTGCTCGACGAGATGCGCCGTGCCCTTGCCGTCGACGTCGACGTGTTCACCCAGGCCGGGTTCGAACGGCTTGTCAGCCAGTCCGACCAGCTACTGCAGGGACCGTGGGCGGTCCAGCAGGACGAGGACCGGGTCATACCCGGCACCGTGTACACCGTGCCAGGGCGCAAGGGCGGCCTGCGCACCGACAAACACATCACCGCCCGGGGGGCATTCGGGCGCTACCTCCGCCATCCAGGTCGGTTCGAACAAGTCCGGCCAGGTGTCATCTCCACCGACGACGCGCAGCTGGTCATCGACGATCTCGTCGGCGTCCTGACCGATCTGGGACTGCTCGCGCGCACTGATGAGGGACCCTCGGGTACTGGTTACCGCCTGAAGTCCTCGGCTCTGGTATGGCAGGCCGGTGACGGCACAAGCGGCGCCTCAGACCCGCTGCGCAAGTTCGTCGACGAAGAGGTCGGCGCGCGGGTCAATCACTTCTTCCGCGATCTGTACCG
The DNA here is from genome assembly GCF_039530945.1 of Nocardiopsis rhodophaea. Taxonomy (NCBI): domain Bacteria; kingdom Bacillati; phylum Actinomycetota; class Actinomycetes; order Streptosporangiales; family Nocardiopsidaceae; genus Nocardiopsis; species Nocardiopsis rhodophaea. Next base: position 63,588 of record NZ_BAAAPC010000012.1, on the reverse strand, counting down.
CGAGGGATCGGCCCGATTCCGCAGGCTCCAGGCCAAGGAGCACACCGCCCAGGTTCCGGCCGACGACCGCAAGGAGCGTGAGCAGGCGTTTCGAGACGGCGTCCTGAAACTGCTCTACTGCTCTCCCACCATGGAACTCGGCGTGGACATCTCCACGCTGAACGCAGTCAGCATGCGCAACGTGCCGCCCACACCGGCCAACTACGCGCAGCGTTCCGGCCGGGCCGGGCGCAGTGGCCATCCCGCGCTGGTTACCACCTACTGTTCCACCGGAAGTGCCCACGACCAGTACTACTTCCGCCGCTCCGACCAAATGGTCGCGGGCAGCGTGCAACCACCGCGGCTCGATCTCGCCAACGAAGACCTGATCCGCTCGCACGTCCAGGCGATCTGGCTGGCCGAGACCGGTGCCCACCTCGGATCGGGGATGGCCGACATCCTGGACGTGTCGGCCGACCCGGACACCCTGCCCACGCTGCGTTTGCAGCCGCACGTGGTCACCGCCGCGCACGACGCGAGGGCGTCCGGCCGCGCCGTCGAGCGAGCCGCGGCCGCCCTGCGGGGGCTGAATCTTCAGGAGAGCTCGTGGTGGTACGACGGGTGGATCGAGGACGTCGTGCGGGCGGCCCCCGGTCGGCTCAACGAGGCGTGTGAGCGCTGGCGCGGCTTGTACCTCGCGGCGCTGAAAGAGCAGCGCACCCAGAACCGGCACGTCGTGGACACCGCCAACAGCCCCCGCGCCCGCAACGAGGCCAAGGCCCGGCGAACCCACGCCGAGACCCAGCAGCAACTACTCCTGAACCAGGACAAGAACCACCAGTTCAGCGACTTCTACACCTACCGCTACTTCGCCGCGGAGGGGTTCCTCCCCGGGTACTCGTTCCCGCGGCTGCCCCTCGCCGCCTACATCCCGGCGCGCCGCGAACGCGGCACCTATCTGCAGCGACCGCGTTTCATCGCGGTGTCCGAGTTCGGGCCCGGCGCGCTCATCTATCACGAGGGACAGCGCTACGAGGTCACCAGCGTCCAGGTTCCGACCGACGGTGGGGAACTGACGACAGCGGAGGCACGCATCTGCTCGGCGTGCGGGTACTGGCATGACCGGCAGGCGGGGACGGATCGCTGCGATGAGTGCGATGGTCCGCTCACCACCATCATGACCGGCCTGATGCGGCTGGAGACCGTCTACACGGTACGGCGCCAGCGCATCTCCTCGGACGAAGAGGAGCGTCGGCGCGCAGGGTTTGAGCTGCGCACGACCTTCAGATTCTCCGACCACGGCACCCGGTCGGGCCGCCATTCCGCAGAGGTGCTCGCGTCGGACGGCGCCAAGCTCGCCGACCTCGTCTACGGGGACACAGCGACCGTCCGGGTTATCAATATCGGCCGCAGACGTCGACGCGACGCCAACGACATCGGATACTGGCTCGACTCGGTCAAGGGGCGCTGGCTGAGTGAAGCCAAGGCGATGGAGGATGTCCCCGACGAGGAGGGCCTGGGTGCCTTTCGCGACGCCAACAAGCCGGTCAAGGTCACTCCCTATGTCGAGGATCGCAAGAACATCCTGGTCCTGCGCTGGGCGTACCCCCTAGACGAGGGCAAGGCGGTGACCCTGCGCTACGCACTGGAACGCGCCGTTGAGGCGGTCTTCCAACTGGAGGACTCCGAACTGTCCAGCCAGGACCTGCCCGACCCTGAAGGGCGTGGCCGCATGCTGTTCATCGAAAGCGCGGAGGGTGGCGCCGGGGTGCTGCGCCAGCTGCGTGATGACCCTCTGAAGCTTTCGGAGGTCGCGGAGGCGGCCCTCGGCATCATTCATGTCCAGCGCGACGGCACCGATCTCGGCCACGCCGACGGCGCCACCGAGCGCTGCGAGCGCGGATGCTACGACTGCCTGCTGTCCTACACCAACCAGAAGGACCACACCAGCATCGACCGGCTCTCCGTGGTTGACGTGCTGTGCGACCTCGCCAGCGCTCGGACCGAGGCGATCGGGGGCACGGCCGCCTCCCGGGAGGAGCACGCAGCCGAACTGGACCGGCTCGCAGAAAGCGGCCTGGAGCGCAGGCTGCTGTCAGTGCTGAGCGAAGGCGGCTACCGTCTGCCCGACGAGGCCCAGGTGACCGTACCTGAAGCGCACGCCCGCCCGGACTTCGTCTACCGGTTGCGCGGCACCGATGTCGCCGTGTTCGTCGATGGCCCCCATCACGACTCCGCCCGCCAGACCGAGCGCGACATGGAGGCCTCGTACCGGCTGGAGGACCACGCCTGGCTGGTCGTACGGTTCCCGCATGATGCCGACTGGACCGGCATTATCGCGAGCTACCCCAACGTGTTCGGCAGCGGACGCCGGCGGTGAACGGCTGGTCTGTCACCGGTTCCGCGCTCCAGCCGCATAGGCTCCGGTGACCGATCTCGCGATCGCATTCCGTCCTTGGCCACGCACACAGATCCGTAAGCTGTCTCTGGATCCCTGTAGGAATGAGCGTGAGGTTGCGTTGTCCCCTGTCCCGGCTGACCGGTGTCTCGGACGCCCTGGAGGTGGCGCTAAATGAGCGCTAGCACGACCGCATTCGAGCCCGGCTCCCTGGTCCGCGGCCGTGGCCGCGAGTGGGTGGTGCTTCCCCGCTTCGACGGCCCGTTCGTCACTGTGCGCCCGCTCAATGGCGACGACGCGTTCACCACCCTCCTCTTCCCCGACGAGGTGGAGCCAGCTGACTTCCCGCCGCCCTCGGCCCGTCCCGAGCACATCGGCGACCACACCTCGGCCGGGTTGCTGCGCACGGCGATGCGCGTCGGGTTCAGCTCCACCGCCGGGCCGTTCCGCGCACTGGGATCGATCGCGGTGGAACCCCGCCAGTACCAGTTCGTCCCGCTGCTCATGGCACTGCGGATGGAGACGGTGCGGATGCTGATCGCCGACGACGTCGGTATCGGAAAGACCATCGAAGCGGCGCTGATCGCCAAGGAGTTGCTGGAGCGCGGTGAGGCACGCCGCCTGACCGTGCTGTGCTCTCCGGCGCTCGCCGAACAGTGGCAGACCGAACTGCGCGATAAATTCGGTATCGACGCCGAACTCGTGCTCCCCGCGACGGTGCGGCGGCTGGAGCGCCCGTTGCGCTCCGACCAGTCGCTGTTCGAGGTGCACCCCTACACGATCGTGTCCACCGACTTCATCAAGGCCGAGCACCGCCGCGCCCAGTTCCTGCGCGCCTGCCCCGACCTGGTGATCGTTGACGAGGCGCACACTTGCGTCAGCGCCTCCGCAGAGTCAGGGCAGCGCCAGCTCCGCTTCGAGCTGCTGAAAGGTGTCGCCAAGGACGCCTCTCGCCACCTGCTGCTGGTCACCGCCACCCCGCACAGCGGCAAGGAGGACGCCTTCCGCGACCTGCTCGGTCTGCTCCGGCCGGAACTCGCTGATGTCGACATGCGCAGCCGCAGGGGCCGGGAACTGCTGGCGCGGCACTTCGTGCAGCGCCGCCGCCGCGATATCCGGACCTTCATCGGCGAGTCCACGCCGTTCCCCAAGGACCGGGCCGTACGCGACACCCCCTATGAGATGAGCCCGGCGTACGCCGAGTTCCACGCTGACGTGCTGGACTACGCGCGCGCGTCCGTGCGTGACACGAGCGGGTCCGATGTGCAGCAACGGGCGCGCTGGTGGTCGGCGCTTGCCCTGCTGCGATCCGTGGCATCCTCCCCCGCTGCCGCTGCCAGCGCTCTGCGCACGCGCACGGCCACCGTGCACGCCTCTACTCCGGCGGAGGCGGACGATGTGGCTCGGGCCAAGGTCTATGACCTTACGGATGACGACGCGATGGAGGGTGTGGATGCCGTCCCCGGTGCCGATGCCACCATCGAGGTCGACGTGAAGGACAGCCCCGAGGCCGCGCAGCTGGCCGAGCTCGCCGAACGCGCGGACGCCCTGCGCGGACAGGAACGCGACACCAAGCTCAAGACGCTGGTCAAAACGGTGAAGGGGCTTCTCGCCGAGGGCTACGATCCGATTGTCTTCTGCCGTTATATCCCGACCGCGGAATACGTGGCCGGCGAGCTGGAGAAGGCACTGAAGAAGGGCCACACCGTCGCGGCTGTGACCGGAGAGCTGCCACCGCCCGAGCGCGTCTCCCGGATCAACGACCTCGTCTCAGCCCAAGGACGGCACGTACTGGTCGCCACCGACTGCCTGTCGGAGGGCGTGAACCTCCAGGAGCATTTCCGCGCGGTCGTCCACTACGACCTCGCGTGGAACCCGACGCGGCACGAGCAGCGCGAGGGCCGTGTCGACCGGTTCGGCCAGCGTGCCGACCAGGTACGCGCGGTCACCCTGTACGGCGTCGACAACGGCATCGACGGGCTGGTGCTGGACGTCCTGATCAAGAAGCACCGGACCATCGCCGACCACACCGGTGTCGCGGTTCCAGTCCCCAGCTCCAGTGACTCAGTGACCCAGGCACTGGTGGAAGGCATGCTCATCCGCGGACAGCAGCCCGACCAGCTCCAGCTCGACCTCGGTATCACCGAGGCCCGCGACACCCTGCACCGCGAGTGGGAGCTCCTCTCCGAGAAGGAGTCCAAGCGGGTCACCAAGTTCGCCCAGTCGGGAATGGACCTGAGCGACGTTGAGCAGGAGCTGCGGCGCACCGCTCCGGCGGCCCGTGACGCTATCGGCAAGCCCAGCGACATCGCAGCGTTCATGCGCGACGCCCTCGGTGCGCTGGGCGCCCCGGTGACCCTCGACGAGGAGAAACTCACCGTCCAGCCGCTGCCTCTGCCTCCTGGCGTGCGGGCCATGCTCGGACTGAAGAGCGGCGCGGCGGCCGAATCCCAGCGGGACAAGGCCAAGGAGCTCGTGTTCCGCCGTGACCTGCCGATCGGCCCCCGCGAACACGTGCTCCACCGCACCGACCCGGCGGTCCGCTCCCTGGCCCGCTATGTCATGGAGTCGGCCCTCGAAGCGCAACCGGAGGTGTCACCGTCCGCGAAGCGCTGCGGGGTCACCCGCAGCGCCGACGTACGGGTACGCACGGTCCTGCTGCTGGTGCGCTACCGGTTCCTGCTGACACTGCCCGGCCGCGACACCCCGCGCACCGTGGTCGTCGAGGACGCCCAGGTGCGGGGCTACCGCTCCGCGGGCGGCGGCCGTGAATGGCTTAGCGACGAGGAGGTCGCGAGTCTGCTCGCTTCATCTCCCGATGGCAACGTCCTGCCCGAGCAGGTCGTGCGACAGGCAGAGCGAGCCGTGGCGGAACTCGGCCAGGTGCAGGGCGAACTCGACGCGCTTGGCGCCACGTTGGCCGAGGAGCTGTACCAAGCGCACTACAACATCCGCAAGTCCGCCGAGACGCGGGTACGCGGGCTGAAACTCGTCCCCCATGACCGAGCCGACGTGCTCGGCCTCTACGTCTACCTTCCGGCTGGAGGCACCCAGTGAGCCCCGTGAGCAGTGCGTTCCGTTCTCACTCTGCGAGCACCGCACTGGCCAAGGAGTACCGGGACTACCCGGCCATCCGTGTGATGGGGTCACTGCTGACCGCCGACATGATCGGGCGTATCGGGTCCGGCGACCCCCAGCTGAAGGGGCTGCGGTCCGAGGACTACGGGCTGCTGCCCGGACGCCGCCTCGGGGAGGCCGCCAGCCGCCGCTGGGAGGAGCTGCTCGGCGCCTACCAGGCGTTTGAGAAACGGCGGAAGGCCGCCAAGCCGACCGATTCGCTCGTGTCGCTGACGCGTGAGCGGTGGCTGCTGCCGCTGTTCGACGCGCTCGGATACGGCCGCCTCCAGTACCAGCGCGGCGGCCTGACCGCTGAGGGGCGGTCGTTCCCCGTCAGCCATGTGTGGAATAACGTCCCCATCCACCTTCCGCCGTGGGGCCGCGACCTCGACGCGCGCATCGGGCCGGGCGAGGACCAGCGGGCACCGCAGTCGATGCTGCAGGACTTCCTCAACACCAGCGACGATCACCTGTGGGGCATCGTTAGCAACGGCCGGAAACTGCGGATCCTGCGGGACGCAGCGTCCCTGGCCGATGCCGCGTTCATCGAGTTCGACCTGGAGACCATCTTCGAGGACGAGCTGTACGCGGACTTCGTGCTGCTGTTCGCCATCGCGCACGCTTCGCGCTTCGAGACGCTCGCGGCGGAATCCGACTCCGCTGAGGACACGGGCGAAGTCACCCTGCCGGCTGAGCCAAGCGTTGCCGACTGCTGGCTGGAGAAGTGGCGTATCGAGGGCGACCGCAGCGGCGTCCGGTTCCGGGAGAAGCTGCGGGACGGGCTGAAGACCGCCCTTGAGGAGCTGGGCACGGGGTTCCTGGAGGTCAACGCCGGGCTGCGTCAGATGCTTGCCTCAGGCGAGATCTCCCGTACGGACTTCCGAGATGAACTCCTGCGGCTCGCCTACCAAGTGCTGTTCCTGTTCGTGGCCGAAGACAAGGGCGCCCTACTCGACCCAGAGGCGGATGGCTCCACCAAGGCACGGTACCGGGAGTTCTTCTCCACCGAGCGGCTGCGCCGCCTGGCCATGGACAGGTATGGCGACAGCCACGACGACCTGTGGCGGACCCTGCGCATCGTACTCGACGCTCTCGGGGCCGACGAGGGCCTGCCCGAGCTGGGGCTGCCCCCACTCGGCGGTCTGTACTTCCGGACGGGGGCACTCGACACCAATGGCGTGGACGCAGACACGAACGGGAAAGGGCGGGTTAATGGTCGACCGGCGGAGCCGCTGCGGCAGCCGGGCGTGGCCCTGTCCAACCAGCGTCTCCTTGCCGCGATTCGCCACCTGACGCAGTTCAGGGACGATCACGGCCGCTGGCAGCGCGTCGACTACCAGCACCTTGACGCCGAAGAACTCGGATCCGTCTACGAGTCGTTGCTGGAGCTGATCCCCTACCCCGACTCCGCCGAACAGACCTTCGAGCTCAAGGCGGCAGCAGGCAACGACCGCAAGACCACCGGCTCCTACTACACGCCAACCGCGCTCGTGGAGACACTGCTCGACAGTGCCCTTGACCCGGTGATCGAGGAGTACGCGAAGAGCGGTATCCCGGACGACCTCCTCAAGATCACTGTCTGCGACCCGGCCTGCGGCTCCGGCCACTTCCTGGTCGCGGCTGCACGGCGGATCGCCAGGGCATACGCCGTCATGGAGGCTGGCGACGAGGAACCGACTCCCGACGCGATCGAGAAGGCCATGCCCGCTGTAGTGCGCAACTGCATTTACGGCGTGGACCTAAACCCGTTGGCCGTTGAGCTGACGAAGGTGTCCCTGTGGCTGGCCTCGCTGGAGCCGGGCAAGCCCCTGGCCTTCCTCGACCCGCATATCAAGGTGGGCAATGCCTTGATCGGGACGACGCCGAAACTGCTGGACGAGGGTATCCCCGACGGTGCGTTCAAGCCGTTGGAAGGCGACGACAAGAAGTTCGCTAAGCAGCTGAAGAAGCAGAACAAGAAGGAAGCACAGACCGGCCAGGCCAGTCTTTTCGAAGCAGGAACCGGATTCCCCAGCAACATCAAACTGGCCGAGAAAGCCCGCCGCATCGACGAAGGGACCAAGCCAGGACTTGCCGGAATCCGCGAACAGGCCCGCCGACTGCGCGAGCTCAACAACTCCGAGGAGAAACGCGAGCGGCAACTTGCCGCCGACGCGTGGTGCGCGGCGTTCGTCTGGCCTCTGCGCCCTGATGCCCCAGCTGCAATCACCAACGCCACGATGTGGCAACTGCGCGACAAGACCGGGGGTTTGTCACCGGGGCAGCTGAGTCGGCTCGAAGTGCTAAGTCGCCGGTACCACTTCTTCCACTGGCACCTGGAGTTCCCTGAGATCTTTCCGGGGATGGACGACGAGCACGAGGATTACAACCCAGAAACTGGCTGGCAGGGTGGATTCACGTGCATAATGGGAAACCCACCGTGGGAACAAGTGAAGCTCCAAGAAAAGGAATTCTTCGCGTCTCGCGATCCAGAAATAGCGCGCGCACCAAACAAGGCCAAGCGCGATGCGCTTATCAAGAAACTTGAGGACAGCGAAACAGGACGCGAAGTTCTGCGCGAATTTTCTTATGCAAAGCGCCGCAGCGACGGAGGCGCTCTATTTCTTCGCGAGTCTGGACTCTACCCACTCAATGGGGTTGGATCAGTTAATACATACTCGGTATTTACCGAGAACGGAAATCGGCTACTGCATCCACTTGGCCGTCTAGGAATGATCGTACCGACCGGAATCGTCACCGACGCAACGACACAGCACTTCTTCAAGGAAATCGTCCAACAAAGGTCTCTCTCCGCCGTTTACGACTTCGAGAACAGGACGACGTTTCCCGAAGTTCACAGCAGCTACAAGTTTAGCTTACTCACCCTCACCGGCCGAAAAATAATTTCAGAACGTGCTGAATTTGCCTTCTATCTTCACACAACCTCAGAAATTAATGACGCCAACAAACGATTCACACTTAGCGCCGAGGAGATCAGGAAGCTCAACCCAAACAGCGGGACTTGCCCGGTTTTCCGATCACGCCGCGACGCAGACTTAGCACTGAAGATACACACCAACAATCCAGTCCTCATCGATCACACCCAAGAGGACGGAAACCCGTGGGATATGAAGATCTTCAGAATGCTCCACATGTCTGACGACGCACATCTTTTTCACGACAGAGAAGAACTAGAATCTAATGGATGGAGGTTGTCAGGAAACGTTTTTATTCGAGGAAAAGACCGCATGCTACCTCTCTACGAGGCGAAGATAGTAGGGATGTATGACCATCGAGCAGCGGATATTATCAAAAGCGAAAATGCAACCTCTAGAAAAGGCCAGCCTAGCTACATTAACGACAATGACCATAAAGACCCACACCGCTTCCCTATTCCCCTTTCTTGGGTTCCCGCATCGGAGACAGAAGAATACAACACAGGATGGCTGTCCGGATATTGCAACATCACTAGCACAACGAACGAAAGAACAGTCCTAGCGTCCTTCATACCGAAGACCCCCACGGGGGATACTTTCCAATTCTTTGACTGCAAACTTCGCCACCTCCTCGTCCCCATATTTAACTCATTTGCACTCGATTATTCAGCGCGCCAAAAACTCTCAGGACTCCACCTCACACACACCCTGATCAAGCAATTCCCTTCCCCCACACCCAGCCAGATCTTAGATGAAAGTAAATGGGACCCAGGAGCTACATATGCGGACTGGATTACTCCGAGAATCCTTGAACTAAGTTATACGGCATGGGACATGGAGGCCTTCTCCCGAGACATGAATGACTCGGGTCCACCATTCGTTTGGAATGAGGAGCGTCGATTCCTAATCCGTTGTGAGTTGGACGCCGCATTCTTCCACCTGTATCGACTTGATCGGAGCGATGTCGACTACATCATGGAGACGTTCACTATCGTGAAGAAGAAGGACCTCAAAGCCCACAGCTCCTTCCGGACCAAGGATACAATCCTGGAGATCTACGACGCGATGGCAAAGGCTTCCAAGACAGGCGATCCCTACCGCACCATTCTGACGCCCCCACCCGGGGAAGGCTCCCGGCACCCAGAGCGCGACTAAGCGTCTACTCCATCATCAGCGGCCGCCCCGCTGTACGTAGTAACGAGGCGGCCCTGATTAGTGGTCAGATTTGGAAATCTCCTCTTTGGAGACCTCTAACGAACGCACTCCACTCCACCCTGGGGAAGGTCAGAACTGCGGAAGCCGGATTCACTGAGTCACGTAGTGCTGTCCCACCGGGAAGTTCGGCGACCTCGACACAGGCCTCGCGGCCACCGCTGTAGCTGCTCTTCCACCAACTGCTCTTATCAAGCACTCGATTCACTCTTCTAGGGTCTTGATGGTTTCTTCGACAAGATTCAGAGATAGTTGCGGGCTAAGTGCCGCTGATTGAGCCCGACTCAACATGGAGTTGAAAACCCTGAGATCATCATCCTCCTCCAGGTACATAGTCAGCGTAGGGGTATCCACGTAGGCCAGGCTGGCATCCATCGGGTCGGGAAAGTCCATTATCGTGAAGCTGCCACTAGTCGCCGCATGAGCGCCTGCGGTGAACGGTAGGACGTAGATATCGACATTGTGACGAGCAGCCATGTGCGTCAAGTGCCTGAGCTGAGTGACCATTACGTTGGATGATCCCACGATCCTCTTAAGGGCTGCCTCGTCGATGACGGCGGTGTAGTCCGGCGGATCGATCTTGTTCAAGATCGACTGTCGCGCGATTCGTGCCTCGACGAGCCTACGGATCTCGACTTCCTCACGAAGCTTGTAGTCGCGGAAGACCGCTTCGGCGTAGTCCGGTGTCTGTAGCAGACCCGGAAGCACCTGCGCCTCGTAAGCACGGATCGCTGAGGCTTCAGCCTCGAAGTCTGGTAGCCCACCAGGAAACGCGTCCTTGTACTTCGACCACCAGCCCCGCTCCTTGGCCAGCCGCGCACATTCGTGCAGCGCCTCACGCTCAGCAGAGTCGCGCACTTCGTACAGGTCGAGGAGGAGATCCAGCTCAGCAGCTGGCAGGCGCTTCTGCTCCCCGCTCTCGATCTTGGAGATCTTCTGCTGCGGCCACCCCAGCGCCGCACCGGCCTTCGATGCCGTCAACTTCTTACGTTCGCGGTACGCGCGCAGCTGCGCGGACAGCCGACGACGCCGAACACTAGGGCTGTAGCTCCTCTGCATGCGACGCAGTGTAGACGCCTCCCGAGAATTCCGGGTAACACTGAATTTCTCTTGATGTTCAGTGTCACCCGGAATATTATCAAAGTGACTAGCGACACCCTGAGCGTCGCAGATCAAGTACGGCTCTCTCAGGAGGTTTCCGCATGTCCACTCACATTTCTCCCCCGAACCACCCGCCCCCGCAGGACAACGGTCGTCACGCCTACCTCACCCGTCTCCTCGCCGCCCTCCGGGCCCGCGGTGGGCAAGCGCTGATCGCACTTGCCGAGACGGAACACCCCGTCCTCTACGTCCGTCACCGGGGCCGGATCATCCCTGTCGTGGTCGTCCGCGATATCGCTGGTGGGTGGTGGTTCATCTGGGGCCGTTCAGGCTCCTGCGATGCCGCCGACGTGGAGATGGCCGCCGATCATCTGGTCCGGCCACCTCTCCCTCCTCATGACCGCGACCCCCACAGCGGGGTGGCGCTCCTTCCGCCCACGCGCAACGCAACGCTCCGCCCACGTCAGTCGCCTCTGGCGGGAGCAGACGCGAGCGCCGTCAGGGCGGTGGCGTAGCAATGTCCGAGTACCGACTCGGTCGGCTCACCGCTGTATCCGAGTTCAAGGAGTTCCCCGGTGAACCCGCCTACTGCCCCGACGCTCGCCGCTTCGTCCGCACCGCGCTCGCAGACCACCGGCGGGTCGTCGACGACGCCGAACTCGTCGTCTCCGAGCTGTTCGGAAACGGCTGCCGCCACACACGCAGCGGCGAAGGCGGCACCCTCGGGGTCAGCGTCAGCGCGCTCGTCACAGAGCTGACCGTGGTCTCCGTGGCCGACCAGGGGCCGACCGCCGCCGACCTGGCTGTCGGACGCCACCCTGTACCAGTTCGCAAACCCGCCGATCCCGACGCGTTCGGCTGGCGGGGAATGCACCTCGTGTCCGAACTGACCGATGACTGGGGGTACTCCCCCAACGAGGACGGCGGTCTGACCGTATGGGCCGTCTTCGAATCCCCACACCTCTCCATGGCTCGCCTCACCGGCTGACGCCACACCCCCGCCATCACCACCCCCTCCCCCTCTTCCACCGGAGAACCGGCGCGCCGCCCTGTGCCGAGCGTCGACCGCCCCGTCACCTCCTCGCTCGCACAAGTCCGCTTGAGAATGACGCGTACCCCGCCTGTCCACAGCCCTTCCGCTTCAGAGGCGAATCCAGGTGGCTGCTGAAATACTGACTTCCACGCAGATCCAGGTGCCCCGCTCCCTGCGACCTGCCCAGCAGTCAGCGACCGCTCCCTAAGCTCACGCCACCCTCACGCCCACCCCCTTCTCCGGAGCCGCGCACGTGACGGGCAAGGAACTGTGTCCCGCCGATCACCGGGACAAAGAGATCAAAGCAGTCCTCAAGCAGCTGGTGAACGAAGGCTGGACACTACGGAAGGAGGGCCACTGGGGTCGCCTGTACTGTCCTTCATCATGCGGATGCCTCTGCATCCAGGTCCCCGGTACACCGAAGAACCCGGGGCGCGCCGCTCGCCGCATTGCCCGAGAGGCACGCCTCTGCCCACTACCCCCAGAAGATCCACGGCGAAGCCTGACGGGATTTCATGAGTGACCCCACACTCTCCCCATACAAGGGGAAGCCTGTGGAGAATTCGTGCCCGGCCAGCTCAGCGCTTCCACGCGCAGTACTGTGAGAGGCCCCGCGTTACGTTGACGTTTGTCAACGGCGTTTGTCAGACTGGCCGCACGCGGAAGTCTGCTGTCCGAGTAGATGGACGCCCCGGGAAAGGCAGCGATCGATGCCCGAGTACGAGTTCACCTTCGTTGTGGACGGGACCGACCTCGATGACGACGCCCTCCAGGTCCTCACCGACGATTTGGACGCGCTCTTTTCCCGATTTCACGGCGTCCTCCGTATGTCCGTAGCCGCAGAAGGGCCGAATGCGGTCGCCGCCGCGGCGGAGGTCTTCGCTCATGTGCGGATGCACGCGGGGCGCGTCCGCCTTGTTCGGCTGGATCGGGACCTCGTCGGAGTCGCCGACATCGCCGAGCGTACGGGGCGGACTCGCCAGAACGTCACCCAGTGGATCCGCGGCGAACGACGTAACTCCGAAGGAGCAGCGTTCCCACGCCCGGAGGGCGCGGTGGGGCGCTCGCTCGTCTGGCTGTGGTCCGAGGTGAACGAGTGGCTCCGCGGTATCGGCCTCGATGACGGCGAGAATCACCCGACCCGATCGGAGATGACGGATATCGACTACCGACTGCAGCAGTGGAACCCCAACAACTTCCCCTACCGCCGTTCGTTCCCTTCCAGTGGGACCAGGTCCGACAGCGAACGACACCCATGGATCCGGTACGTCGGGCTGGAGGAAACGCCGAGTCCGTGAACCGGCAACCGTCCTCTCCATGCCCCGGTGCCCCTCCGGCACTGCCGACAGGGCGGGTTGGCAGCAACGCATGGGCGGTTCGGGATACCGTCGGCATGTGAGCTCCGACAGTAACGCGTACCTGATGGTGATCGGCGACCGTGAGGCACTGGCTTGGGTGCTCTCCACCCGGCAGACGGCCTTTCCAGCGGGAAGGCGAGGCCAAGTCGCCCAGCTGACGGCGGGCGACGAGCTGTTCGTCTACACCACCCGGGGCTGCTTCCGGAATCCGTCCCGCGACCGAGGTCGCGTCATCGCCAGTGCCACCGTCACCGGGCCGGTCGTTCAGGACGACGATCCCGTTCGCTTCGGGGAACGCAGCTTCCCGCTGCGTTGTCCACTGGCCATCACCCACCTCGCACCGTTCGGGACCGGGCTGGAACTCGGCGAGCACCTCAACGCCCTCGAACTCTTTCCCGACCCCCGGTGGTGGAGCATCCGCCTCCGCCGCCCACCCGTACCAATCGGCGAACACGACCGACGCTACATCGCCGACCGCCTCCGCACCCTCGTCCGTCCGATCGATGAATCGCTCGACGACTACGTCCGACTCGGCTCCCCCGCGCAGGCACAGGGACCATCGGCCTGACCTCCACCACCGCGCTTTTATTTTCGTTCGCCGACGGACTTCGCGCTTGCAGGCGGCGACGTCCCGTGGTTCCTTCATTGCATCGCCAATCCGGCCGGTTTCGGCCACATCGTCTGGGTCGATCCTATAGACCAATTGCGCTAGCCTTCCGACATCCCATGATCCTCGAATGAAAAGGCGCGCGTGTACGACGGACACCACAGCGAAGATTCCCTGTTCGCCTCGTCCAATGTTCAACGGATCGACCACGCGCCCTACATCAGGACGGTCTACACAGCCGCTGCCGCACACCCCCGGCTCCGCCTCGGCACACCCGAAATCAACAGTGACGCCGTAACCCGGTCAGCGCACATCGAGCTGCACAGCTCCATTTCCGGGCGCTGGGACGGACGTCTCACCTCAGCTGCTCTGGAGTGGGACGATCGGCAGGGCTGGAGAATTCTCGCGACTACGCAGGACGGGCCGCTGACGACCTTCACTTACCCCGGTGGCGTCGTTCCTTTCCCATCAGCCCTCCTGAAGTGGGCAGCCGGCCAGTTGAAGCGCGGACCTGAACCAGCGGGCCAGTCCTCCCCGGACGAACTGTTCACCTTTCAGGAGTCACCCGGTTATATCGCGGTCGATCCCGAGCATGTTGAACAGGAGCTCGCCACTTATGCGAACTACCGCCCTGGCCAGGCGGACGCGTCGGTAACCGTCAGCACACCCCTGGCCGCCCCGCCCACGGACAAGCCCAAGCCGCTCAACGTCGCCGTCACCGACATCACTAATGTGATGCGTGATCACCTGATGAACAATGCCGAGCGGTTCAAAGGGCTCGGCTATGTCGGTGAATTCTCCATCCTCCGCGGTACCTGGGCCAAGGGCGACCGCCTCTGCGTCTTCATCGACCGAGACTCCGACGACCGGAGAAGCCGTGTCGCAGGCCTGGGGATCGCATGCACGTCCGGGAACGCCGGAGACTACGAGAAGCGGCTGACCATTTCGCACTTCGTCGCCGTCTCCTCCCTCATCTCAGTCACGGAGCTTAAGCAGCAGCTTGGGCGATATGGTGATGCCCTGGACGAGAACGGCCACCTCAGTCACGCCCGTGGGCGTCGCCTCCTCGACGCTCTCGCGAGCAAGTCGGATGACCTGGCGAACTGTATCGACGAGCTTAAGGAACTGCTGAACGTCGAACACCCCTCCACCGAAGACCGACCGGTCCGCCCCTACGAGAAGGACGCCGTGGGGGTGCTCTTCGAGGCCTTCGACATCGACAGGGAGATTCTGCTCGACTGGCGCCCCTCTCCAGACTCCAAGAACTTTCTTGACGAGCTTCCCCATCACGACATCAGCCCCCAGGAAAGGCAGCTCATCGCCTACGACAAGGACATCTTCCTCGGCTGGTTCAGCGAAAGAACGGACAGCCTGGCCTGGGGCCTCTTCCGCAACCGCTACAAGACGCGCAGCCTTCTCGTGGCCAACGTGGACAGCTCGCCCACCGAAGCAAAGGCGGGCGTCGACCTCATCTACTACAACCCGAAGGAAAACAGCTTCGTCATGCTCCAGTACAAGATGCTGAAGCCTTCAGGGGATGGCCTCGTCAGTAGCGTCGACGAGAGGTTCCTGGACCAGGTCGAACGAATGCGTGAGGTCGATGAGGCGTTCGCCGACTCCACGCCTGGCCACCCCGAGATTCGGCTCGTCGACACACCATGCTTCGTCAAGCTCTGCGAGCCCCAGACACGCATGGTGAACTCGACCGATCTGATCCGGGGGATGTATCTGTCGCGGGAGCACTTCGAAATCGTTCACTCGTCCCCTGAGGCTGTGGGGCCCAACGGAGGAAAACGTGTGGGCCCTCAGGTCGCACGACGCTACCTCACCAATACCGAGTTCTCGTTCCTCCTGGCCAATGGTTGGATCGGCAGCCGGGGCACCGGAACGGACAAGCTCTCCGAGGAGCTGCGGCGCACACTGAATGCCGGTCGATCGCTCGTCTTCGGGGTACACCTGGACGGCATGGGACGCACCAACTTCAGCGATGGCATCCCCCGGTAGCGCCCTGGTTCAGAGGGCAGGAGCATTCACCGCTCTATCTGGAACGTCTCGGCCCTGAGCTCGCGGCGGTTGTCACGGGTCTCGAAGGTTCCGTCAACGACCACCGGCGTTGAGGTCCGGTGCGCTTCCAGGGCAACCTGGTAAGCGTTCGACCCCGCCTGGACCCAGATGGTGCGCCTGCGCTCTTTGCCCCCCATGGTGAGGACACCCTCGATCCGCACCGATCCGGGTTCGAACGGCGAGTGCCGCTTGACCGCGATGACGGTCCCGCGCATGCGTGCGGGGCCGCCTTGCTCGATCTCACGGAGCCGGTCGGCGGCCTTCCCAAGGATGCGGGGGCTCGCCGCGCTGAAAGGGATATCGTCCGATATTGCGTCAGGCGGAGCGGACAGGCCGCGCGCCCAGGAGAACCCGATGCTGAATCCGCGGTCTTTCTCGTGTCCGCCGAACCTCACCAGCGCTTCGCAGAGACGCGACGTCACCCCCGCGTCCGCGGAGTCATCGAAGCCAGCGAGGTCGCCGTCGGTCTCCTCCGCCTGCTGAACCGCCTGGCTCGCGGCGTGGATGGCCGCATTCATCCGTGCGACGACCTGGCGTTCCACCGGTACGGCGGAGTCCTCGACCAGGCACGCCCGCCCCTTCTCCGGTGATCGGAGCGGCACTTGCGCTACGAGAACGTAGCTTCCCGCCACCGAGGGCCCGAGGCGGACCGACTGGAGGAACTTGGTGATCTGTCCGCTGCGCCGTGCCCCGGCGGTCGACCCCTCAGGGTCGAGAACCGGCCGCGCGGCGGCGTCGAACGCCTTGGTGACTCCTTCGATGGCCGCGGCCCCGGAAAGGAGCGGAATGGTGCCCGACGGTGTTCCGGGGTGGGTGTGGAACCGCTGCACGTCCACCATGGGTTCGGTGACATCGTGTAGGACTTCGGGCAGCGGGCGGCCCTCGACAGCCGCCAGAGTCCGCACTACACGGGCGACCAGGTCGACGTCGTCGTCGTAGACGACCTCCAGCGGCAGGAGCATCTTGCCCGTATCGACCGCGCTCCACACAGAGGCGCCGCGCCAATCCTCCGCATGCCGTGTCCACCCGGTGGCCTCCAGGTAGTCGGCGACCAGGCGTGGGTCGAGCGACGCCACACGCGTGTACAACCGCTCGTTCAGGGAATCCGCCGCGCTCACAGCGCCTCCGCCTTCCTCTGGCCAGGGACGTCTACCGCGACAAGTTCACGTAGGACAGAGGCCGTAAGCAAGTTCTCCTTCGGGATCTCCAGCTTCGTCCGCCTCCTGCTGGACGGTTCTTCGAACCTCTCATGGCCAACGAGCGAGATCCAGTATCCGGCGTGGGCCAGCCGCAGGCAGTCGTGCCCAGCCTCCGTGTAGAGCTCCGGGTCGCTGGGGACCGTCACCACGAAAAGGAAGCGTGGCACGCGGAAGTTGTCTCCGGCGAGCATGTTGAACTGCTTCTCGGTGAGGCCGTTGTAGTGCCAGTGGGAGTCTGAGCCAACCGGTTGCGACCACGACTTGACCTGAACACGGATTTCAGGAAAATCCCATCCACCGGCGCTTCCGAGCAGGCCAACGATGAGGTCGACACCCGAGTGATCGAGTTCGATCTTGCTGACCTGGAGACCGGCCGCCGCTGCAAGAGCCCGGACGAAGTACTCGCCGTACCACCCTTGGACATCTTGCTTGCTGATCCCCAGGGTTCTCTCCTCACCGGTATCAACGCGAAAAAGCGTGTGGCAGGGGCAACGTTAGACACTCTGCGCGACGCGCTCAAGTCGGTGGTCACCGATATGCTCTGGCCCGCCCTCATCACAGACGGTACGGAGAACAACGCGGTGCTGCCCCAGAACAAGAAGATCAGGGAAACAGTCACACGTGCCGTAATGCACGTCCTCGCCGACCTCCCCGATGGCGAAGGATTACACCGGACGGAGCTCTGGAACCGCGCCCAGGAGCGGCATCCCCGCCCCGAAGAGGATTGGGAGACGCACGTCAATGACAAAACGGGACCGTTCGGCCACGTGTTGTGGCGCACCTCTGAACTGGTGAGTATCGGATGGCTGAGCAAGGACGGGAACGGCACTTGGCGTCTGACGGGTGCCGGACGGTGGGCTTTGCGGGAGTTCCCTGATCTTGAACGCTGGGTGCTGGAAGTCGACCGGCGCTATAAGAGGTGGAAGGCCACGCGCGGCCGACTCGAACAGGCGAAACGGATGCTCTCGTCACTACCGGCGGACTCCTGGGTCTCCGTGGACGACCTCACCGCGCAGACCGGAACCTCACCAGGGGAACTCGTCCAGCACATCTGCGGCACCCGCCCCGAAGGCTGGCACCGCCTCCGCGAGGACAGCGGAGCGCCACCGAAAGACGCCCACTTCACGCAGAGCGAGCGGGCGCTCGTCGATGAGTTGGTCGCGGCCGACCAGCTCGTCGGCCCTGAAGGTGCCATCCTGCACGACAAGCGCCTCGACCAGGCAGATGCGATGCGCTACTTCGCGGATGCCGCCGACCCTGATGAGGCCGACGACGATGAGCAGTCCAAGCGCCGCGCATGGCTCATCCGTGGCTCCAACGTGCAAGGGCAGAACCTCGTTCACTCGCTGTGGCTGCCCCATGGGGTATGTTCCCTCGCCGCCAGCCGACTGCGTGATCTCCCGGTCGGCAGTAATCGCGAGACGATCGAGGCGGCCGTCAGGCGCGACTACGCCCACGCCAGCGGCAATGAGCGGTCCGCGTTGGCCCTGGAGTTCCACGCGTTCCTCAGCCGCATTCGCCCCAACGACATCGTGCTCACCAACGTCGGGACGGACGTCTATATCGGCACTATCGACGGCCCGGCCAGCTTCACCTCCAGCAGTGGGAATCGGGCCAACCTGCAACGCTCCGTGGCCTGGCACAACTACGTTGACAACCCACTCGACTACGCCGACGACCTGCCCGCCGAGGCGGCGACGCGTCTGGCCAACCCCGACGCCTCGCTGATCGAGCTCACCGAGTTCGTCGGCGCGCTGGAACAGCTTCTCGGCGAGGAGCCGGAGCAACCCGTGACCGCCCGCGGCTTTTCCCTGCCCGACCCCGACGCAGCGCTCGCGGACAAACTCCACTTCAAGCTCGGCTGGCTACGGGACTGTGTCGAACTGCTGCGTGTCCAACCACAGCTGGTCTTCTACGGACCTCCCGGCACGGGCAAGACCCACACGGCCCAGGTCCTGGCGGAGCACCTCGTCGGAGGCAAACCCGAGAACGTCCAGCTGGTTCAGTTTCACCCCGCCTACTCTTACGAGGACTTCTTCGAAGGGTTCCGCCCCCGCCCTGCGGTAGACGGTCGCGGCGCGACCTTCGAACTCACCCCCGGCCCACTGCGCCGAATCGCCGATGCCGCTCGGAAGCACCCCGACGAGCCGTTCGTGCTGATCGTTGACGAGCTGAATCGCGGCAACCTGGCCAAAATCTTCGGCGAGCTGTACTTTCTGCTGGAATACCGGGGCAAGTCGGTGAATCTGCTGTACGGCTCCGATGGCGGGCTCGGCTTCAGCCTCCCTCCGAATCTCGTCATCCCCGCCACGATGAACACCGCCGACCGCTCCATCGCCCTGGTCGACGCGGCGATGCGTCGTCGGTTCTGGTTCATGGAGATGTACCCCGACACAGAACCTGTCGCCGGGCTACTCAGCCGATGGCTCAAGGCGGAGGGTCACCCGGACGATGCCGCGCTGCTGATCGACGAACTCAACAGCAGGATCGCGGACCGCGACTTCCGAGTGGGCCCCTCCTACCTCATCAGCGATACCGTCCAAATGCCCAGAGGGCTCGAACGCGTATGGCAGCACCAGATCCTCCCCTTGCTGGTCGAGCATCATTACGGGGTCGGAACGGATGTCAACGCCAGGTATGGCTTGGGCGTTCTGCGTGAGCATCTGGGGCTGGGTGAAGCCGTGGCCGGTGCGGAGGGGACCGGAGGTGAGGAGTGAACGCTGGCACGGACGGCCCCTCGTTCCCCATCGCACTGACCGAATACTCCTCCACGTCCGGGGTTTCCTTGAGCGAGCGCCAATCCACCGCCCTCGAAGCGACCGGGATGGTCACGATGAGCCGCGGTCACAATGGCCTGTGGACTCTGAAGGCCAACAAGGAACTCGCCGGAGCCGTCGTGGTCAGTCACGGAGACGAGGCCGTGGAACTCCGGATCGAACCGAAGCTGCCCATCCGCCGGCTGATGTTCCTCATCGGCTATGCCCAGCGAGGGGTGATGTGGAACGACGACCTCGACAACGAGCTCACCGATGCGGGAGAACACGACGGGCTGCTTCCCGCGATGGCCCTTGCCTTCGCGCGGATGGCCGACGGTGCGCTCGCCCAGGGGGTGATGCTCGGATACCGCACCGTGGAAGAGGCCTTGCCGGTTGTGCGTGGGCGCGTTCGCGAGTCAGCGCAGATTCGTGGACGGTACGGGGCGATGCTTCCCGTCGAGGTCGGCTACGCCGACTACACGGTGGACATCGCGGAGAACCAGATTCTTCTTGCCGCGACCCACCGGATCCTGCATATCCCTGGGCTCCCCACGTCGACCAGAGCGCTCTTGCGTCGGGTGAGGGCGCGCCTGAACGGCGTCACCTTGACGAGGCACAAGGACCCGCTCCCCGACTGGCATCCCAGCCGACTCAACACGCGCTATCAGGCAGCTCTCCGGCTCGGTGAACTGGTGCTACGGGACAGCTCCTACGAGCCATTCCACGGGGATGGGATCAGGGTTGAAGGCGTGATGCTGCGCATGTGGCAGATCTTCGAGGACTTTGTAGCGAATGCGGTGACCGATGCCCTGCGTCCACGCGGCGGCCACTGCGCTTCCCAGGACGAGCACTACCTGGACCAGTCCAGGAGCCTGGAGCTGAGAGCCGACCTCGTCTACTACGAGAGCTCGTTCTCGGGAACTCGTCGCCCGGCCGGGGTGGTCGACGCCAAGTACAAGTTCGCGAAGGACGACAGTCCCGAACGCGACGTTCTCTACCAGATGCTCGCCTATTGCACCGTGCTGAACCTGAGCGAGGGCCACCTCATCTATGCTGCCGGTCCCAAGGCGACGAAGAAGCGGCCAGCTCGTCGTGGGGCACGGTCTCACGTACACCGCCTGAACGGGCCCTCACAGATCGCCATCCACCACCACATCCTCGATCTCGACCAGTCATGCGCAACTGAACGGGGGCATGTGGCCGCGCAGAATGGACGGCTTCCCCACTGGTCCGCCATGGGCGGTGCCCAATAGCGTCACCTCTCCATAGGGGATTTCCCTAATCCCACGACGTGGGCTCGGTCTCCACGACCGACCATGAATCCTGAGAGGACGACGGCGCCAGGGGCGACGTACATCCCGATCTCGTTCGCACCATCGTTGGCATAGGCCGACGATTCTTCCTCAAGGTCGATCGTCGTGTCCTCTTCTCCGTCCCAGGAAGACACGACCGCGAGCGGGTCTTCTTCCCTTCTCCCATAGTTCTGCGCGGGCGCTCCACTGATCACTCCGACGGCTGCCTCGGGCAGTGCGACCACCTGTCCGACCTCGACCTTTTCGGCGTTGTAGAACCAGCTGTCCCAGCCGCTCCCAGGGTCGATCAGAGCCTCCCGGCTCCTGCCACTTCCTGGAAACTCCTGCCGGTAGCTGATAACGCTCCGCTCGTTCTTCGCCCCGGCCCACAGCAAGGACCGCTCGTCCCCCGCGCGGACCTCGTTGAGGTCCGGTTCTGGCTTGTCCAACACCGACGCACGACCGCCCGGGAGTCCCTTCTCGATCACCGATCCGTCGAAGGGCGAGAAGGCCACGGCTTCGAGCCCATCGGAGTCTTTTCCGACGGCGTAGCGGGCGATGGCGAGCGCACCATCAGGCGCGACGTCCAGACTCCGCAGGTCCGGCGGTGATTCCCGCGTCCACGCGTCATCTCCCGTCTCGGCATCGAGCCCGACCAGGCGATCGAACTCGCCACCCGAGGGCCGCCTACAGTTTTCTACGAGCAGGATGCGGTTTTCCGTGGCGACCAGTCCGGTCCACGCACTCAACGGAGTGCGAGGCATTACCAGCGTGCAGTCAGAGTCGGGCAACCACGTCCACAGATCCTTTCCAGTGAGGAGGTCCCGGCCCTTCACCGATCCCTCCGAGCCCCGGGGCGGCACGGTGACGAGGGTAGATCCCGTCAGGTGGAGGTTCGGCAGCGAGGCCACGTCCTCCACCGCTCCACTACTGAGATCGGACGATTCGTCAACATAGTCCGCGACGATCTCGCCTGTCGCACTGTCCATCACGACAAAGCGTTCGAGCAGGCTTCCGTCGAGCTGAGGGGACGGGAAGGCGACCAGCACCAAGGTGCCGTCGGGAGTAACCGCGACGCGCGCGACTGGGTTGGGCAGGCGAAACCGCCAGCGCTCCTCGCCGACGCTGGTGTCAAGCGAGAAAACTCCGCTGTCGTCAGCAACCACGACGCCGGTCGATGTCGGGATGACGTCCGTGTCCTCATCAGACCCCTCCTCGGGGTGCACCCACACCCATGACACAGCCCGCACTGTCTCGGGAATACTGGGCGCTGTGAAGGGATCGGCCGTCGTATGGTCCACGCCAGTGCGAGCGGTATCCGTCGCTGCGAGCCCCGCGAGAAGAACGAGTGCGAGCGTTGAGCTGACGGCTGCGGGAACAGTCAGCCGGAACGGACGCACGGCCGCAGGTCGTCCCGCATATACGGCCACCAGAGCTCCGGCAGCGATCGCCGCCGTACCGAGGTTCTGGAGCACAGCGGCAAGGTCGGCTGCGGTCGCGGCCTGGCCGAGCCGCGCGCCGAAATAGTCGGCGGGAAAGTCACGGTAGGTCAGGATGGCGGCGAGGGAGGCGGTGGCCGTTACCAGGGCCCGTACCGGGCCAGTGTGGCGGGAAGCAACGGCGGTGGTTGCCGGGGATCTCCCTGCAGAGAGCCCCAAATCGGTCGTCCACGCCACACCCCACAGGGCAAGGGACGCCCACAACGCCCACCACACAGGATCGCCGTCATGCGTACCCGGCGTTCCCATCATGTCAGCGACGGCAAGCAGTACGACCCCGGCCAGCGGTGCCTCCAAGCCGATCCACGCAGCGAGGTGCTGCTTACGCGAAGTCTCCAGGGTCGGTGATGACATCACAAGGCCACCCCCACAGCAGAGTCCGACGATGGGGTGTGGGGCTCCGATACCCGACCACCTTCCGACGAGGCCAAGATTCTGGCGGTACCTGACGAATCGCTTCGCTCAGTTGCTCGATCACGTTGCGAGACGGGCTCGCCCGCCTGCCTCGTCGGCGCGATGAGACTCGCAGCGGCCGCCACCGCAGCGGCCGAAATGACAAGGAGCACACCCATGGCCACACCCGCGATGGCGGTCCGGAGCGGGCGGGGACACGGCTTGCTCTCGGCACAGACGAGAAGCATTGTGCCGACACCCACAGCACACAAACTCGCCCAAGTAACCGCGAGAAACGGATCAGGCGAGTAGCTAGAGGTCTCGTCAGTGGTCGAAACGAATGTGGTCTCGGGAAAATAGATGCAGGCCGCCAGAAACGTAACCACTGTCGAGCTAACCAATACCAGCGTGTACATGTTCTGCCCTTGACCCGTGTGAGGCAGGTCGTCTTCGAGCCGCCGGTGCAGAGCGGCCTCCGACACAACGGCGGCGATACCGATCGCCCAGATCCAGCCCCCGTTGGTATCGCGCCAGTACTCGTCAGCCTCGACGACAAGCGCCGCGACCCTCGTCACGACCGCGAGTAATCCTCCGGCGATGGCGAGCGCGACTCCTACCCACGCAAGCATCCCGATGAGGCTCCACCGACGAGCCTCTGTCACGCCATCCACCTGCTTCCCAAGCTTCCCAAGGGCATCAGGGCGAGTAACTGCGGCGTTCGGCACGATCCGAAGCGTTCATGCCGCAAGCATCACCAAAAATCGAACACAAAAGGGAAAAGGTAGCAGTTTCCCCCGGGACCGATCCGATCCGCGCAGGGAGCTACGCCATCCGCAGCTGGTCGCGCAGCCTCTTCGCGACCTGCGCCATGACCGCCTCGGCTCCCGGTTGGTTGATCGCCGGGACGCGCGATTCCGTGAGGACGGCGACGCCGAAGGTCTGGCCGTCGGCGTGTTCGACGACGCCGGCCTCGTGGCGGAGGTTGAGCAGCGTCCCCGTCTTCGATGACCACTTGGACGCGTCGGAGGTGAAGTCGGGGGCGAGGCGGTGGCGCAGCACGTTCTCGCCCATGAGCATGCGCACGCGCTCGGCGACCTCGGCGGGGATGGCGGAGGGGGTCCACAGCGCCTGCAGCAGGTCGACGAACGAGCGCGCGGAGCCGGAGTTCGCGCGGGTGACGTCGAGTTGGGCGATGTGGTGTCCGCGCCCGGCCGTTCCCGCCCCGATGGCCAGGGAGTGGGCGAGGTGGACGTCGCCAGGGTCGAAGCGTTCGGCCGGCGTCTCGACGAGGTCCTGCATCATGTGCCGGACGGTGATGCCCGCGAGGCCGAGGGACCGCAGGATCTTCGCCACCTGGTCGGGAGGGGTGAGGTCGAACAGCGTGTCCGCGGCCGTACTGTCACTCATCGACGTACTGAGGTAGAGCAGGTCGTCGATGGCGATCTCGACCGGATGCCGGAACTTCATGAGCCCCATGGGCCCCGGAACGGAGCTGCGGCCGGGCTCCACCAGGAGGCGCGCGGAGCCGTCGAGTTCGCCCGTTCTCATGCGTTCAAGGGTCGCGATGGCGAGCGGGACCTTGACGAGCGAGGCGATCGGGAACTCGACGTCGGGCTCGATACCGATCTCCGCGCCGGAGTGCAGGTCGCGGACGAGGAACGAGCCGGACAGTCCGCCGTCGTCCAGCTCGGAGCGCAGGGCCCGGAGGAGGTGTTCGGCGCTCACGCCGCCACCTCGCCATCGGTCGCGGCGCCCAGGCAGCGGGCGACGGCCCGCCACAGGTGGGTGCGGAGCTGGTCGGCCTTCTCGCCATCGCTGGCGACGATGTCGAAGCTGCGGGTGAGGCGGACCTCCCCGATCGGACGCCAGTCCAGCTCCAGCTCGTGGGCCTGCCGGTGCGAGGCCAGGACGAAATCGGCCGAGCCGAGCACATCCGCGACGGCGCGCGTGAGCGACGGCGCGACGGCGACCTGTGCGGGCTGGAGGCCGACGGCGTCGCGGACGCGCATCAGGCGGTCGCGGATCTGGGGGATGTCGTCCTCAGGCTGGATCCAGATACGGCGCCTGCCCGACGACCACGCCGCGCGGCCGACACGCAGGGTCTCGACGAAAATGGCATCGGCGCTGGGTTCGGCCGCGCTCGCCAGGCCGAGTGGCACCGACCACCGGCCCTCGCCCTCCGGAACATCGGCGATGGCGGCGCGCACCTGCTGGGTACGCAAGAGCTCCGCTCTCTCGGCGGGCGCTGCGGGGTGGAAGTCCAAGTAGACCCCCAGCTGGCGCGCCTCGCCGTCAAGGCGCGCGAGGTCCCGCGTCGAGCAGGTGTCGGGCACGGCGACGCGCAGCGGTGTGAGCTTGGCACGCTCCGCTTCGTGCTCCATTGCTTCGGCCAGCTGGACGAGGCGCTTGGCCGACGGCAGCATGTCGCGGCCGAACGGCGTGAGTGTCGCCCTGCGCGTCGAACGGTCGAACAACCGCCCGCCCAGATGCTTCTCCAGGGCCGCGATGCGGCGGCTTGCGACCGGCTGCGGGATGCGCGCGGCGGCAGCACCGAGGGTAAAGCTGCCTCTCTCGCTCACGCTCACGAAGGCCTTGCAGGCACCGACCATGTCCATGGCCGAAGAGTATGCCGTTTCGGCATGGAACTACTCATTTGTGTCTTCGACAGCATGACGGTACGCCCCGAGACTGCGTTGCGGGGCCACCCGATGAACAGGGTGGGCGCCCGTGGCCGCGCAGCGCGCTGCTCGGAGGCGACTCCGGCGGGCGGCCCGGGCGGGCTCGCGAGACTCCACAGCCCTGCGCGTGCAGCCACGCGCGCTCCAGCACAGGAGAGGACGACAGCGAACCATGCCGATCCAACTCGCCACGCGGCGGGCCGGGCTCGCGGCCCTGGCCGCACTCGCGCTTGCTCCGCTGACCGCCTGCGGGACGACCGGCGCGCCGACGGACAGCGGCGCGACCGGCTCCGCCGCGTCCGCCTCGGCCACGCCATCGACCGATCAGGCATCGCTTGACCGCGCCTTCCAGAAACTGGAAGACGAATACGACGCGCGGCTCGGCGTCTATGCGGTGGACACCGGAAGCGGCGACGCCGCCTCCTACCGCGCCGACGAGCGATTCGCCTTCGCCTCCACACACAAAGTGTTCTCGGTCGGTGCGCTGCTGCGGCAGAAGTCCCTCGACGAACTCGACGAGGTCGTCACCTACACCGAGGACGACCTCCTCGACTACGCCCCCATCACCACGAAGCACGTCGACACCGGTATGACACTTCGGGAGGTCAGCGACGCCGCGATCCGCTACAGCGACAACACCGCGGCCAATCTCCTCTTCCGTGAGCTGGGCGGACCAAGCGGTCTCGACGCCGCGCTGGAGGAGGTCGGCGACGACACCATCCACATGGACCGGACCGAACCCGACCTGGGCGACTGGGCGCCGGGCGATGACCGCGACACCAGCACCCCGCAGGCCATGGCCACCACCCTGCGGTCGTTCACCCTCGGCGACACGCTCCCGGAGGAGAAGAGGGCGTTCCTCGTCGACCTGATGAAACGGAACACCACCGGCGACGACCTCATCCGCGCGGGGGTCCCCGACGGTTGGGAGGTCGGCGACAAGACGGGCACCGCCAACTACGGCACACGCAACGACATCGCCGTCCTCTGGCCCCCGGAGGGAGACCCGATCGTCCTCGCCGTCATGTCCAGCCGCGACGAGAAGGACGCCGAACGGAGCGACGCCCTCATCGCTAAGGCCGCCGAGGTGGCCGTCGACGCTCTGACCTAGACCGCGGCGGCTGGACCCACCGGCCCGCACACGACGAAGCCCCAGGCCACGGACCGTGTCACGACCGTTGCAGCCCTGGGGCTTCGCACGGCGCGCAGGCACGGGCCCGGCTTGCCCGCCCACTTTGACGTCGACCTCGGCGGCCGAGCCGGCGGACGCGGCTCCGCGGCTCAGCCCGCCCCCGCCGCGACCCGCCGGGATCACGGTCTGTCACCGCCGTACGGGCGCCGCGGGGGCGCGGGTCGTCAGGTCGGAATGGCGCGGTCGGTGACGACGTGTTTCATGACGAGTGTGGAGTTCAGCCGCTGCACACCCGGCAGCGTGGCCAGGACATGGTCCTCCAGCTCGACATAGGAGGACAGATCTTTGGTCCGGACCCGGACCAGGTAGTCGGGGTCGCCGAACAGTCGCTGGGCTTGGAGCACATTCGGTACCGCGTTGAGCGCCTCTTCGAAACCGAGCAGCGTGTCGCGGTCCTCCTGCTTCATGGTCACAAAGACCAAGGCTTCGAAGGTGAGGCCGACCGCTTCGGGATCCACCACCGCGCGATAACCGCGAATGGTGCCGGACTGTTCGAGTTCGCGCAGACGCCGGTGGGTCGGGGACACGCTGAGGCCGATCCGATCTGCGAGGTCGGTGACCGAGAGTCTGCCGTGGGACTGCACCTCGGAGAGGATTTTTCTATCAATCGAATCCACATTAGTAGATATTACCGATGTCCCCGGCAGGCGCTGGAAAAATTGGGAATAAGTTTGGGGTTGTCTCGCGTAGCGTCGAAGGGCAGCCGATCACAGGAGATGCCACGTGAATCCGACCCTGCTCCTGGCGTACTGGGCCGTGATCTTTACACTGATCGCCATTCCCGGCCCCGACTGGGCGTTCATCGTCGCGCTCGGGTCGCGGCGCGGAAA
This sequence comes from Nocardiopsis rhodophaea, assembly GCF_039530945.1. Lineage (NCBI taxonomy): Bacteria > Bacillati > Actinomycetota > Actinomycetes > Streptosporangiales > Nocardiopsidaceae > Nocardiopsis > Nocardiopsis rhodophaea. The sequence goes on along the minus strand of NZ_BAAAPC010000012.1, from coordinate 35,965 downwards.
CGTACTGGCCGGCGCCGGAGGGCTCTTCGTCGGGTACAGCGCCGTGGGCGCGCTCGTCGCCGTCGGCGTCGGCGCGCTCGTCGCCCGGTCCGAACCGCTTCTCGCGCTCCTCACCGGTGCGGGCGCGGTATTCCTCGTCTACATCGGCATCGGCATCCTCCGCGGCGCTCCCTCGTCGCCGTCCCTCGAACGGCCGGAAGAGCCGCGGCGCCGCGAATCCCGGCACGGCGACCTCGTGTCCGGCGTGGCGGTCAGCATGCTCAACCCCAAGGGTCTACTGATCATGGTCGCGCTGCTGCCGCAATTCGCCGACACGACCGCGGATTGGCCGCTTCCGGCGCAACTGGCCGTGCTCGGGCTGGTCTTCGCCGCCACGTGCGGGGCCTTCTACATCGTGCTTGGATTCGCAACACGCGCCGTCCTGCGCCGCTGGGGGGCCGCGTCGAAGTGGATTTCGGCGCTCTCCGGAATCACGCTGATCGTGCTCGGCGGGGCACTCCTCGCCGAACAGGTCATCCGCTGGACATGACGCCGGTCCCCTCAACGCACCGCCGGACGCCGCACGACACGAATGGACGCCGCACAACACGAATTACAGAAAGGCCGCTCTGTTCCGGTCCGGTCCGCAACCACGGACCCTTCCGGTAGTAGCATGCTCCCGCTGGAAGAGAGGATCCGATGCCCCCCGAAGACACCCACGAAAAACTGATCACTCTGCTCGACGAACGCGGGGCCGACTACCGGGTGATCGAGCACCCTCCGGAAGGCGCCACCAAGGCCGTCAGCCGGTTGCGCGGGCACGATCCCCGGCACGCCGCGAAATGCATCATCGTGATGATCAAAACCGCCGAGAAGGAGCGGCGCTATGCCGCGGCCGTCCTTCCCGGCGACAAACGCGTCGATTTCGACCGCATGAAATCCCTCTTCCAGGGTGTCTATGCCGGGTTCGCCCCCCGCGAGGTCGCCGAGTGCCTCGCGGGGACTCCCGTCGGAACCATTCCCCCCTTCTCCTTCCACGAGGAGCTGGAGCTCATCGCCGACCCCGAGGTCTTCGAGTTCCCCGAGGTCTTCTTCAACGCCCCCCGCCTCGACCGCACCATCGCACTGCCCAGCACCGACTACAGGGCCATCGCCGAGCCCCGCATCGAGCCGATCGCCCGGGACTGACCCGGGCGCGGCAGCCAACCAGCCGCCGCGCCGGAGCGGTGCGCCGTCAGCCGAACTCGGCGAGCGTCTCCGCGACCGCCCAGTCCACCCACGGAAGCAGCAGTTCGACGTCGCGCCGGTCCACCGTCGGCCCGCCCCAGATCCGCAGGCCCGGCGGCGCCTCCCGATGCGGGGCGATGTCGTACCCCGCCCCGTTCTCCTCGATCCGGGCGCACACCCGGGCGGTGAAGGCCGCCCGCTCGCCTTCCGGGAGCCGCTCGAAGCCCGGGTCGGTGAACTTCAGGCAGATGCTCGTGGGCGACACCGTCGCCGGGTCCTCGGCCAGGAACGCCACGTGCGGGCTGGCGGCGACCCACCGCTCGACCGCTTCGAGGTTGCCCCTCGACCGGGCGATCATGGCGGGCAGGCCACCGGAGTCGGCGCACCAGTCGAGTGCGACCAGCGCGTCCTCCACCGCGAGCATCGAGGGCGTGTTGATCGGGAACCCGTCGAACACCTCCTCCAGCAGCCGACCGCCGCGGGTCAGCCGGAAGACCTTCGGCAGCGGCCACGGCGGCCGGTATTCGAGCAGGCGACGCACGGCCGCCGGGGACAGCGCGATCATGCCGTGCGCGCCCTCCCCGCCCAGCGCCTTCTGCCAGGACCAGGTCACCACGTCCAGCTTGGCCACGTCGACCTCCATCCCGAACAACGCCGACGTGGCGTCGCAGATGGTCAGTCCGGCGCGCTCGGCAGGGATCCACTCCGCGTCGGGAACCCGCACCCCGGAGGTCGTCCCGTTCCAGGCGAAGACGACGTCGCGGGCGAAGTCCACCCGCGACAGGTCGGGCAGCGCGCCGTACCGCGGCGCGCGGTGCACCCGCACGTCGGGCAGGCGCAGTTGCTCGACCACGTCGCCAAGCCAGGTGAAGCCGAAGTTCTCCCAGCAGCACACCGCCACGCCGACCGGGCCCAGCAGGTTCCACATGGCCGCCTCGAACGCGCCGGTGTCCGAAGCGGGGACGATGCCGACCCGGTACTCCGGCGGCACCCCGAGGACCCGCCTGGACTTGCGGATCACCTCGCGCAGTCGGGCCCGCCCGTGGTCGTGGCGGAACGAGCGGCCCACGAACGCGTCCTTGAGCTCGCCCGGCTCCCAGCCCGGCTTCTTGGCACAGGGCCCCGAGGAGAACCACGGCCGGGCCGGCCGGTGCGCGGGCCTGTGCGCCGACACCGCGCTCACCGCGTCAGGGCCACGTAGTGCCGGCGGTGCCCTTCGTAGGCGAAGCGTCCGTGCTGCAGCACCCGGTTGTCCAGCGCCAGCACGTCGCCGCGGCGCATGCGGACCGCGCGCGCGGTCCGCCACAGCGCCCCGCGCAGGAACGAGACCAGATCGTCGTCGATCGCGCCCCCGTCGCCGTAGGCGGTGGTCGCCGGGTACGCGTGGTCGGGCAGGTCGCCCGGGAAGTGCGGGTGGGAGCGCCAGTAGGAGCAGTGCAGCTCGGTGACCTGGTTGAACCACAATTCTTCGCCGGTCTCCGGGTGCGGGGCGAAGGCTGGGCGGGAGTAGGAGTACTGCAGGCGGTCGCCGACCCAGCGGCACCGGTACCCCAACTCCCCCAGCCGCCGCTCGACCGCGTCGCGGTCCCCGGTGCCGAAGACGTCCACCCACCCCTTCTGCCCCGCACCGGACTCCCGCGGCAGGTTCCGGTGGTACATCACCCCCCGGGCCCGGAACTCCTCCAGCACCTCGCCGGGGATGGCCTTCGCGGTCGCGCGTACGTCGTTGACGGGGACCTCACCTCCCTCGACGGCCGCGGCCGCGCAGAAGAAGAAGATGCCGCGCGGCGGGTCGGGCAGGTAGGACATCTCGTTGTGCGGCGACAGCGTGATCCGAGGGTCCTCCTCGCTGGCGTTGAGCGCGGCCCCCGCGTTGTTCTCCCGGACGGCGATGCCGCCCGTGTACCCCGCTCTGTCGTACCCGAGCCCCTCCACCAGGTGCCCGAAGTCCTCCCGGTCCGCGAGCGGGAGCCCGCGCAGCAGCACGCCGCCGTGCTCCGGCAGTGCCGCGTCGACGGCCGCCCGGACCGCCGAGGCGGACGCGGGCCCGTCCGCCTCCAGCAGCGGGATCATCTCGCCGACAGCGGGGACGGTCTCGGGGAAGCCGGGGTGCGACGACCCGGCGAGGTAGGGGCGGTCGCGGACCGCGATCCGGAAGTCGTCGCCGTTCGGGACGCGGCCGAGCGCCGCGGAAGCCGTCATGTCCGATGCCCTCTCTTCATCCGTGGTTCCTGCGGGTTCGGCGGCACCGCTCCCCGGCGCCGCCGGGACGCTACTCGGCCGGGTCTCCCTGCACCACGCACACCTCGTGGTACACGGGGGCGGCGGGATCGGCGTCGAGGATCCGTTTGGCCTCGATCGCTGTCAGCGGGCTGCGGCCCTGCGGGTCGGCGTAGAACTCGCACACGAACCCCGGCTCCTCGCCGGGGCCCCGGGACGCCTCCTCCAGGGCGGCGAAGAACCCGATGCCGGTGCACTCGCTCTGCCGCACCACGCGCGCCACCAGTTCCGTCGGCCGGTAGCCGTTCGCCCGGAAGATCCCGGACAGCGTCTCCCGGCCGACCCTGCACCCGAAGTTGAGGACGATCCGCGCGCGCGGCGCGCAGGACCGCACCTGCCGCAGCAGCGCCTCGATCAGCCCGAGGCCGACGGCGTTGTAGGGCAGGGCGTCAAAGTGCGACCAGGGGTAGTAGTGCGCGATGCGGTCGTCGACCCGACATCGTTCCTCCTCGGCGCCGCCCAGGTAGGCAGCGCAGAACCGGGCGCACCGGGTGTCGAGAGGGTCGGGGACCTGCGGAAGGCATGCCACGACGGCGTCGACCCCGCGCATCGCGGCGGCGGCCTCGCGTGTGTCGATGAGGCTGACGGCCCCCGGAACCGGCCGGAACCGGTGCGCGAGGCCGGGTGCGTCGCGCTCGACGACCCGCTGCGCCAGGAGGGGCAGACGCGGGTCCAGGTCGCTGCCGGTGACCCGGCCGGCCCCGCACCTCTCCAGCATGTGGACGATGTTCGCGCCGCTGCCGATACCGACCTCGTAGACGCTCCGGTCGGCCAGCCCGGCCCCCTCCAGCCCTTCCTGGAAGGTCCGCGTCCACGGGTCAGAGGGGTCGAAGGCGAACCCCGGCAGCGGGTCGCCGGCGTCGGATGCGTGCTTGCACGCGGGCAGCGTGGTCTCTGTTCGCATTGCGGCTCCAACGGTTGTCATTCGATCAGCAGCACATCCGCCGCCTGCCCCCGCAGGCAGTGGTCGGAGCGCATGGAGGCCGCGTATCCCCCCGCATTGATCAGGGCGACGCGGTCGCCTGGGCGCAGCCGGGGCATGCTGTGCCCGGACGCCCAGACGTCGAGTGCCTCGTTGACGTCACCGACGACGGTGTAGGTCTCCTCGCCCTCGTCCCAGCGCGGCACGGCGGCCACGGGCTCGCAGGGCATCCCGTAGAACACGGGCTCCATCGCCAGGTTGAACCCGGCGTCGAGCCCGGCGAAGAGCACGTCCCGGCGCCGTTCGACGTAGGCGACCTCGGTGAGCAGCAGGCCGGCGTCCTTGACCAGGTAGTCACCCGGTTCGACGGCCACCCGCAGGCCCAGTCCGGCGAACCGCCGCGCCACGGCCGAGGCCCAGCGGTCCAGGTCCAGGGGGCGGTCGGCGGCGGTGTGCGGCACACCGAGGCCGCCGCCGATGTTGACCTCCCGCAGGTCGGGAAAGCGGTCCAGGAGCGCCGCGGCGGCGTCCAGCGCCCGCTCCCATTCGGGGAGCTGCCCGTCGAGGTAGCCGCACCCCACATGGAAGTGGAGGCGGACGATCCGCATCCCCCACCGGGCGGCGATGTCGGACGCCTCTCCGAGGCGGTCGGGGTAGACGCCGAACTTCGTGGCCGGGGCACCGCTGTAGTTCAGCCGGTCGTCACCCTGGTAGCCGGTGCCCGCCCCGGGGTTGATGCGCAGGCCGACCTCCCGTCCCGGGCAGGCGCGGCCGAGGGCGTCCAGCGAGGCCAGCGAGTCGGGGTTGACGCGCACGCCGGGGTGGCGCGCGAGGAGGGCGATGTCCCGGCCGGTCAGCGAGGTGCCGGTGAACGAGACCGCCTCGGGCGGGAACCCGCAGGACTGGACGTGCGACAGCTCGCCGGCCGAGCAGACGTCGACGCCGCAGGCGTCGGCGGTCCGCAGGTGGGCCAGGAGCGCGGGCGAGCGGTTGGCCTTGACCGCGTAGTGGATGCGGTGGTCCAGGCCGGAGGAGGCCATGGCGTCGGACAGGCGGCGGGCGTTCTCGCGTACCCGTGCGGCTGAGAGCACGTAGGCGGGCGTGCCGACCCGGGAGGCGAGCTCATCGACGTCGGTGTCGCCCAGGTGCAGGCGGCCGTCGGCGTAACGCAGGTCGGGCCGCTGCCACCAGGGCTCCGCTCCGCCCGGCGCGGGGTCGGCGGCCGCGGCGGGCGGGGGCGCTGGCCCCAGGGCGGCGGCGGGGACGTAGCGCACGCGGTGCGCGGCCCCCCGCAGCGCGGTGGAGACGCGTTCCGGCGCGCACACCTCATCCAGGACCACGCTGAGCGGGGCGGTCCCGGCCGCGCTGGCGCTGACGGCCTGCCGGATGCGCACCGCGGCCTGGGGCGGTGTCAGCCCCCTGCAGTCGAGGGGGCTCGACGGGGTTTCCATGTTCCCACTCCCTGAGTCGTCGGGGCGGTCCGCGGCCGCCCGGTCAGCCGACGCCTTGCGCGCGCAGGTCGTGCTCGGCGGCGTCCAGGGCGTCGGCCGTGATGGTTGCGATCCGGTCGATGTCACCCTTGGTGACGACCAGCGGCGGCGAGAGGATGCATAAGTTCTCAAAGGGCCGGACGAGCAGCCCGGCCTCTTCGCAGTGGCGGTCGACCCGCTGGGCGAGCGCCTGGTTGCGGGCGGTGGGCCCGTCTTCTTCGCCGGGGACCCGGCACTCCAGGCAGGCCATCAGATGGTCGCCGCGCACGGCGGCGACGAGGGGGTGGTCGCGCAGCTCGCGGAGGCGGCGAACGAAGTAGGGGCCGACGTCGCGCACATGGCCGCAGACGTCGTCTGCGACCATCACCTCGATGTTGGCCAGGGCGGCCGCGCAGGCGACGGGGTGCCCGGAGTAGGTGAAGCCGTTGGAGAAGACGGGCTTGGACCGGTCGGCAGCAGCGGCCATGGCCTCGGCGATCCGCTCGGAGACCAGCACCGCGCCGAGCGGCTGGTACCCGGAGGTGAGCCCCTTGGCTGTGACGATGATGTCCGGGACGACGCCGAACGCGGCCTCGGAGGAGAAAAAGTGGCCCAGCCGCCCGAAGCCGCAGACCACCTCGTCGGAGATGTAGAGGATGTCGTTGCGGCGGCAGACGTCGAGGGCGGCCTCGTGGTAACCGGGCGGCGGGATGAGCACGCCCCCGGAGGCCATGATGGGCTCGGCGATGAAGCAGGCGATGTTCTCGGGCCCGATGGCGGCGATCTCCGCCTCCATACGGTCGATGAGCGCCGCGAGGTGGTCGGCGGCCGGCACCGATGAGGTGTCGGGGTCGTGCGCGGGGCTCTCCAGGTGGTGCACCCACCCGTCCTCGTAGTGGAAGGTGGTGCGGTCGGCGGCCTTGCCCGACAGCGACGCAGCCAGGTAGGTGCTGCCGTGGTAGGCGTCGACCCGCGACAGGACGTGCTTCTTCTCCGGGCGGCCCCGGGCGGCGAAGTGGAAATGGGCGATCCGCACCGCCGACTCCACCGCCGTGGACCCGCAGGTGGTGAAGTGGACCCGGTTGAGGTCGCCCGGGGACAGTTCGGCCAGGCGGGCGCCCAGCTCGGCGGCGGGCTCGCTGGAGACGTCGCCGAACGGTGTGTAGTAGGGCATCTTCAGCGCCTGGGCCCGCATGGCGTCGATGAGCTCCCGGCGGCCGTAGCCGACGGTGACGCACCACATGCCCCCGATGGCGTCGAGGTAGGTCCTCCCCTCGGTGTCGGTGACCCGCACGCCCTCGGCCCCGCGCACCACGAGCGGTTTCTGCTCCCCCAGGGCGCTCAGGTCGGCCCAGGGGTGCAGGACGTGGCGCGCGTCCTTCTCGACGGCGGTTTCCGCGGCGGCCGCTGCGGGGCCGCTTCCGTGTACGACGCTGTGCTGAGGCACTTCTGTGGCCTTTCCTGTCGATCAGTCCGAGGCGGTCCGGCCGGGGCCGACGGCGGGGCGGGGATCCAGGGCGGCCCGGTAGCGCTCGTGCGCCCTCGCGACGCCGCTGGCCCCGGCCATCGCGTCGTAGGCGTCGAGGCTCGGGTAGCCGGCGCCGGCCTCTTCCTCCAGAGCCGCGGCGAAGGCGCCGCTGCGGATCTCGCCGAGAATCTTTCTGGCCTTGGCCTCGACGTCGTCGCCGAGGAGGGTTCCCAGTCGGCGCTGCACACCGAACCGGCACGTGGGTGAGCCCTGCTCCGCTATGACCTCGTAGAGTCCGACCGTGGCGGCCTCGGTCATCATCTCCGCCATCTCGCCCGACGCGTACATGTCGAGCAGCGCGGGGACGGGGTCGTAGCCGGCGTCGACGAGCACGTCGAACGCCATCTTGAAGCCGTCCATGAGCAGTGGGGTGAGGAACTGCTCCTGGAAGAGGTCGAGTTCGGTCTCCTGTGCGTGCGGGACCGGCATGACGCCGCGGCGGGTGAACCCGGTGGCCTTGGCGACCGCCAGGGTGCGGCGCAGCGCGCGGCCCGTCGGATCCTGCAGGACATCGAGGAACGCCAGGACGCCGGTGCCCTCCAGATAGTGCCGCCGGATGGGGCGGCCGAACATCTTGGGCGCCAGGAGCGCGGCGTCGGCTTCGATGGGCAGGCGGATCCGGCCGAAGCGGACGGAGAACCCGTGGGCCAGGACGAACAGGTCCCCGTCACCCAGGTGCGGGGCGATCTGCGCGTCGTAGACCTCGGGGTGCGCCTCGTCGGGGATGAGCAGCAGCACGGCCGAGGCCCGCTCGACCGCGTCGGCGATCGGCAGCGGCGCGAATCCGTCCGCGCGCGCGGCGTCGCGGTACGCGTCGTCCCGGTTGCCGACCAGAACCCGCAGGCCGCTGTCGCGAAGGTTGGCGGCGAACGCCCTGCCCTGGACCCCGTAGCCGATCACCGCCACTGTCTCGCCCGCCAGGTCGGCCAGGTCCGCGTCCCTGTCGAAATACATGTTTGGCTCCTCTCACGGTGGGGGCGCGGGCGGGGTCGCCGCCCGGCCCCCGGCCTGGCCGCGCCCTAGTCGGCGGTCCGGGCCTGCGTCGCGGGGACGTGTTCCCGCACCCGGCGACCTAGGTCGGCGTAGGCCATGTTGCGCAGGTAGGCCTCTGCGAAGGCGTCCCATTCACGCCGCGTCCGGCGGCGGTCCCAGCCCAGGAGCTCGGCCATGCGCTCCAGCACCAGGTCGAGTACCGCGAGGTCGAGGTCGCAGCGGCCTTCGGCGTCGAACACGACCGCGTCGCGGATGCCGCCGGAGTTGAGCAGATAGTCCTCGTAGGACCCGGCCATCTGGTAGGTGACGTGATGCTCGACCTTGGCGCGGACGTGGTCGGGGTCACCGCGCGGGTGGTCGTCGCGGTTGGGCGCGTACCGCTCCTCGTCGGGCACAGGGAGGACGGCGGACCGCCGCGTCGTGGACCGGCCGAGCCGCTTGACCCCCGTGCGCCGCAGCTCGCGGGCGATGCGCGCGCCCACCTCGCTGCCCGCCCAGCGGAACTCGGTCAGCTTGACGTTGACCATGTCGTAGACGGTGCCGCCGCCGACGCGGCGCTCATTGATCCGGAACATGCGGGAGATGTCCTGGACGCCGATCCCGCTACCGCTGGCGGCCAGCGGCCGGATCCCGCAGAAGACGTTGAAGATGTCGCGCCGCCCGATCTTCCAGCGATCATCCACGAGTTCGTTGTAGGAGTGCAGGAGCTCCTCGATCTCGTCCTCCTCCGGGACGACGCAGTCGGGGTCGGTATGCTCCCGGTCCGTGGTGGTGCACTGGATGTACCAGAGGCCGTTCTGCTTGAACGGCCGCAGGTAGTGCTGGCGGACGGCGTTGAGCGGTACCAGCCCGACCCGGAGGCGGGGGTCCTTCTCCAGGCTCTCGTGGATAAACCTGTTGGTCGCCTCCAAGTGCGTGCCGCGCGAGTAGACGACGGTCGTCTCTTCTCCCCCGGTCCCGGGGCCGCGGTCGCGCACCCGGTCCACCCACGGGCCCGCGGCGTTGGTGATGGTGCGGGCCCTGACCGTCACCCGCTCGGGCAGCGCGGGGTGCTCGAAGCGGCGCGCCAGCGTCACCAGGAAGCAGTCCTGTGCGGGGCTCCATTCGTAGTGCTCGACCTCGACGTGGCTGAGGGCGCGGACGGGCTCGGCGGCGCTGCTCCGGAAGCAGGCGTCCCGGATGGCCGTGACGATGAGCGTCTTGTCGGTGCTGGCCTTGCCGTCCCAGTAGAGGATCCCGCCGAGCGCGCGTTCGGCGTCGAGATTGCCCAGCTCCCGGTGGAGGGAGCCGTTGTCGGGGAAGTACTTGACCCGGCTGCCCCGGGGGTTCAGGCGGGCCCACGACCACACGGCGGTGAACAGGTCGTACAGCGAGATCCCGAAGAAGACCGCCCACTTGCGCTCCGGGCTGTCGGGCAGCACGAACACGACGTTGGGGATCTCCTCGACGGTGCGCCCGCTTGTATCGAGGAGGATCCTCCGCTCGCGGGTGCCGTACCAGACGAGCTTGAGGTCGAGCCAGGCGCCGATGGCGTTCTGCGCGCGCGTCTGGCGGATCCCGGGGTCGGTCCGCAGCCCGGAGGCGAGGAGCAGACGGTGAAAGGCCATTCTCAGGTAGCGGATCCCAGGGTGGATCGCCTTGCCGGTCTTGCTCGACGTCTGCGCGCCGAACGGCCCGCGGTCGGCCAGAAGCGCGCTCGCGCCCCTGCGCGAGGCGAGGTCGCGCAGTACACCCGCGCCGGCCGCGCCGCCGCCGACGACCACCGTGTCGTAGACGAACCCCCCGTCCGGCCCGGTGCCGGAGCCGGACTCGGCGGCGAGGCTCCGGTAGTGGCGGACGACGTCCGCCATGGAGAACGTCCGCCCGTTCGGCGAGGCCCCGGACGGTGCTCCCGTGGTCGGCGTCACACTTCTCCCCTTCCCTGTCCCCTGTGCACTGCGATCACCCGGTGCTCGACGTCGCGCCAGGCGCGGAACGTGACCGACGCGTCGGGCGGGACGGGCGACGTGCTCCGCCAGTCCCACGTGCGCCGGACCAGATAGTCCATGAAGGCGTGGACGGCCCGCGTGCTCATGCCGGGGGCGCCCCGGCGGAGCGCGGTCAGCGCCTCCTGCTCCTCGCGCTCCCGGAGCATGCGCTCGTAGGGCGGCCAGTCGAAGCCCCACAGCGCATCCATCCGGGCGAACACCGGGGCCCACTCGCGCAGCGCCGCGGCGGCGCCGCGCTGCAGGCCCGGGGGCATCAGGGCCGGGTCGGCGCCGGTACGGGCGCCCGCGTACCACAGGTCGAAGAGGCAGACGGCGACCTTGCCGCGCACCTCGCGCCGTCCGGCGGCGCCGGCGGGGCGGTCGTCGGTGCGCTTGTCGAAGCGCGCCAGGGCGATGCGGCTGCGCGGGGTGCTGTTCTCCATCTCGCGCAGGTTGCGGGCGAACCAGGCCATGTCGTGCGTGCCGGGGGCGCCGCGGTTGGAGACACCGGGGGCGCCGGGGTCGTAGCCGTGCGCCTTCAGCGCCTCCCGGTCGGCCCTGGGCAGGTACCAGTCGTCGCCGCTGCACGCGACCGCTCGGCCGTCGGCTTCGGGGTCGAGGACGGTGTTCAGTACCGCGGCCAAGGCGTTGGTGAGGACCGTCTTGCCCGCGCCCGGGCTGCCGTTGAAGCCGACGAGGAGCATCCCTCCGGGGCGCCGCCGTTCCCGCTCACGGACGATCCACTGGCAGAAGGGGAGGTGGAGGCGCCAGAGGTCGGCGACCGGGGGAGGCGGGCCCTCGGCGCCGGGGAAGTAGCCGCGCCACCAGTCGGCGAACGTCGGCCAGGCGCCGCGCAGCAGGCGGACCCGCTCCAGCGCGGCGCGGCCGGAGTCGGCGTGCCCGCCCGGCGGGGCGAAGGCGGCCTGGAGCGGGTCGCCGTGCACGGCCGCGGTGAGCAGCGCGATCTCGGCCCGCCCCGCCGGCCGCCCGCCGGCGATGCCGGACAGGACGGGGGCGAGGCACGCGTCGACGGCGGTGCGGTAGAGGCGCGCCGCCCCCTCGAAGCGGTCGGAGCGCTCGGCGTCGTGCAGGCGGCGCAGGGCGTGAGCGGACCGCGGGGCCAGCAGAGCGCTCAGCGCCTCGGTGGCCGGGGCGTCCGCGGCGCGGTGGACGGCCGCCCGCAGGTGCCCTTCGGCCTGCCGGGGACTCAGGGGCGCGCCGGGGTCGGCCCGGTCCTGCGCCCGGACCCGGCTCCGTCCGGAGGAGGGGGCGGCCATGTCAGTACTCCGCGAGGGCCGAGCACAGCTCGCCCAGGGTCTGTCCGGGGTCGGCGATGACCTTCAAGGGGACCTCCTTGCCGAGGCGTCGGGCCAGGTCGGTTCTCATCCGCGCGAAGTCGAGCGAGTCCAGGCCCAGGGCCGCGAGGCGTTCCGACTCCTCCCACCGGTGCACGTAGCCGCCGAGCACGGCGCGCAGCGCGTCCTCGGCGGCACCGCCGGCCTCGGGGCCGGCGGGCGGGGGTGCGGCGGCGGGCCCCGGCCGCCCGGACCCGCGCTCGGCGGGGGCGGGCAGCGCGGACACGAGCGGCGCGCCCGCCCACGGACTGCGCGCCCAGTCGACGTCGCACACCGCGTGGTGGCGCCCGCCGGTTCCCCCGGCCAGCGCCGCTCCGACGATCCGGCCGAGCATGCTCAGCGCCGTCCCCGTGCCCAGCGGCGCCTCCCCGGCGGCCTCCGCCGCCCGCTGCGCCCTGGGATCGCGGGCGGCCATGCCGACGCCGCCCCAACTGCCCCAGTCCACGGCGATGACGTCCGGACCGCCGGGTTCGGTACCCCACGCGGCGTGCGCGTCCATCCAGGCGTTGGCCGCGGCGTAGTTGGCCTGCCCAGGCGACCCGAGCAGCGCGCTGGTGGAGGAGAAGGCGACGATCCAGGGGGCGCGGGCCGCTCGCGCCGCCTTCGCCAGATCGCGCAGGGCGAGCTTGGGCGCCAGGACCGGCGGGAAGCGGGCGGCGTCCAGTCCGCGCAGCACACCGTCGTCCAGAGCGCCGGCGAGGTGGAAGACGCCGGCGAGGGGGCCGGTCCGGGCGGCGACGGCGTCCGGGGAGATGCCCGCCGACAGGTCGGCCCGCAGGAAGCGGACGCCCGGGCGCAGGCCGCGGGGCGCGGACCGCCCGGTGGCCACGATCCGTTCCGGAGGGACCCCTTGGGCGCCGATCAGCCAGTCCGCGACGGCGCGGCCGATGCCCCCGGTGCCCCCGGTGATCAGGTAGGAACCGCGGGCGGCGCCGAGGGTGCCGGGCGGCAGCTCGGGGAGCGGGAGGGGGAGGAGCCGCGCGGCGAGCAGCGGACCGCCGCGGTGCAGCAGGTCGGGCTCGCCGGGAAGGCCGAGCGCTCGGTCGAGGAGCGCGGCGGTCCCGCCCGAGCCGTCGTCGGACCACTCGTGCACGTAGAGGCGCTGCACCGCGAGGCCGGGCTCCTCCAGGACCAGGGACCGGGTCAGGCCCGCGGCCAGGCCGCTCTCGGCGCACGCGGGGAGCAGCAGGACGAGCCGCCCGCTGGCTTCGGCCGCGGCGAGGGCCCGCAGGACGTGCAGGAGGTCGGCGCAGACCCGGGCCGGGTCCGCGTCCTCAATGGTCCGGCAGACGAGTCCGGCCACCGCACCGTCGCCGTCCAAGGCGGCGGTGAGCGAGCGCGCGGCCGCTTCGGGGCCCGCCTCGGCGAGGTCGACGCGGGGGACGCCGGGGGACGCAGCGCCCGCTGGTGGCGGGCCCGCGGGCACCCAGCGCACATCGTGCAGGACCCGCTCGGCCGCCCCGGGGGCCGCGACGGCATCCGGGAGGAGCCGCTCCAGCAGGTCGGCGAGGTGCTCCAGAATGCGGTCCCGGTGCGCCAGCATGAAGTCGTGCCCGCCCTCGTGCAGGCGCACCTCGGCCAGCGGGGCGGTGGTCACCTCCGCCCATTCCTCCGCGGCGGCCGCGGGGAACGCGGGGTCGTCGGTGCCGCAGTGGATCTGCAGCGGGCAGTCGACCACCCGGACGTCCGTGCGGCGCATGCGGTCGGTGATCCGCCGCTCGGCACGGCCGTCGGCGTCGAGGTCGGCCAGCAGGAGGGGCAGCACGGAGCGCCGCCAGTCGGGGTCGCCGCACACCTCGTCGGGAACCATGAGGTAGGAGTCGGGCGGGCACTCCGGTGCCGCGGCCGCGGGGGTGATCGGCGCACGGCCCACGGCGCAGAGGGCGGCGAGGCGCCCGCTGAGCGCCCAGTCCGCGAGGGGACCGCTCAGCAGGTCCAGGGCGGTCGAGGCGCCCGAGCTGAGCCCGCAGAACGCCACCGGGTCGGCGCCCGCGTCCGCACGCACGGCGGCGGCGACCTCCTCCAGGTCGTGCGTGTCGTCGAGCGGCCCAGCGGGGCGGTCCGCGGCGCGCCGGGCCGGCTCCACAGCGACGATGTCCAGCCAGTCGGGCGCCGTTCGGGCCCAGGCGCGGAAGGCGGCGGCGTCGCCGCCGGCGTAGGGGAAGCAGTAGAGGCGGACCGCCGAGGCGGGGCGGGAGCCGGAGCGGACAAGGCGCCGGGGTGCCGGGTCCGGCCGGTCGGCCGCGGCGTCGGCCGCCGACCGCTCGGGGGTGGTGTCGACGGGTTCGGTGTCGACGTAGGCACTGGCCTCCGGCCGGGTCCAGTAGCGGGTCCGGTCGAAGGCGTACGTGGGAAGCAGGGGGCGGGGGCGGCCCGGTGCGGTGTCCTCGCCCGCGTGGAGGGCGGCGAAGTCCAGGTCCACGCCGCGGCACCAGAGCGCTCCCACAGCGTGCAGGAGGTCCTCCTCGTCGTCGCGCTCCGGATCCGCGGCACCCGGCAGGCAGGCGAGCGGGACGGGCACGCTCCCGGCCGCGCCCTCGCCCTTCAGGCGCTTGTGCGCGAACGAGGTGAGGACGCCGCCCGGCCCGACCTCCAGGAGCACGTCCGGCTCCCACTTGAGGAGGGTGCCGACGTCCTCGCTCCACCGGACCGGCTCCAGCATGTGCGCCGTCCAGTAGTCGGCGGGCCGGTGGCGCGCGTCGAACCAGGTGCCGGTGAGGTTGGCGGCGGTCGGCACGTCGGGCGTACGGGCGGGCACGCCGCGGGCCGCCTCGGCGAGCCGTTCGGCGACCGGCGCCATGAGGCCGCTGTGGAAGGCATGGGACACCGGGACCTTCCTGCAGGTGAACCCGAGCGCCTCCAGCTCCTCCCGGGCCGTGCCCAGAACGGCGCGCTCACCGGACAGGACGGTGCGGCCGGGGGCGTTCCATGCGGCGGTCCACAGGCCGCTGCGGCCGTCCGCCCATTCCGCGAGCCGGTCCTCATCGCCGACGACGCTGAGCATGCCGCCGCCGTCGGCGGGGAGCAGCTCCTCGGTGGCCCCCGCGCGCACCGCCACGAGCAGGGCCGCCTCGTCGAGGGTGAGCAGGCCCGACACGGTCGCCGCCGCGTACTCGCCGATGCTGTGGCCCGCCACCGCGACGGGGCGCACACCGATGTCCGCCAGGGTGCGCGCGATGGCGTACTCGACCGCGAACAGCCCGCACTGCGCCGCGACCGGCCGCCGGAGGGACGCCTCGTCGGCGCCGAGGACGAGCGGCGCCGGGTCCTCCCGCAGGTGCGGGGCCATGGCGGCGCACGCCGCGTCGAAGTGCAGCCGGAAGCGGCCGCCGTCCGCGCGCCCCCGGTACAGTCCGCGCGCCATGCCCGGCGTCTGCGAGCCCTGGCCGGAGAAGCAGAGCGCCACGGCCGCGCCGTGGTTCGGGCGAGCGTCCGCGCTCCGCGGCGGTGCCTCGGCGCCGCGGAGGGCGTCGAGTCCGGAACCGTCCGCGCCCGCGACGACGGCGGCGCGCAGCGGGTGCGCCTCCCGGGTCAGGTGCAGGGCGCGCACGGTCGGCCCGATCTCCTCGGACGGGAGGCCGCGGAAGTGGTCGGTGAGGGCGTCGGCGTTGCGCCGGAGCGCGGCCGCGCTCCGGGCGGACACCGTCACCAGATGGAGCGGGCGGGCGCGGTTGTGGTGCTGCTCCTCGGAACCGCCGCGCGGCGGCGCGGACGCCTCTTCGAGGATGACGTGCGCGTTGGTGCCGCCGATCCCGAAGCTCGACACCCCGGCCCGGCGGGGCGCCCCGCCTGCGGGGGCGGCCCATTCCGCGCACGCCCGCTGGACGGTGAAGGGCGAGCCCTCGCAGTCGACGTGGCCGACCAGCTTGGGGTTGAGCTCCTGGAAGTTCACCGTCGGTACGAGTGTGCGGTGGTGAAGGCACAGAACGGTCTTGATGAATCCGGTGATCCCGGCCGCGCAGTTGGCGTGGCCGATGTTGCCCTTGACACTGCCGATGGCACAGCCGCCGGTGGGCAGGGCGGACCCGGGGTCGCCGCGGTGCTCCTCGAAGGCGGTCCGCAGGCCGCTGATCTCGATGGCGTCGCCGATGTGCGTCGCGGTCGCGTGGCACTCGACGTAGGAGATGCTCTCGGAGCCGATTCCGGCCATAGCGATGGCATCGGAGATGCACTGGGCCTGCGCCCGCGCGCTGGGGGCGGTGTACCCGGCCTTCATCCGGCCGTCGTTGGATACGCCGAACCCGGTGAGCACGGCCCACACGTGGTCTCCGTCGGCCAGGGCGGTGTCGAGCCGCTTGAGGACGACGGCGCCGACGGAGTCCCCGAACAAGGTCCCGCTCGCCGCCTCGTCGAAGGGGCGTACGCGGCCGTCCGCGCTGCCGACCAGGCCGTCCTGGTACCGGTAGCCGAAGTTGGGGAAATTGACCGCCGAGGCACCGGCGACGGCCATGTCGCACTGGCCGGTGGCGATGGACTGGGCGGCCTCGGCCACGGCGACCAGGGCGCTGCTGCACGCCGATGTGACGGTCATCGCCGGTCCGCCCAGGTCCAGCAAGTAGGCGGTGCGGGTGGCGATGTAGTCCTTCTCGTTGCCGATCTCGGTGAGGAAGAGCTCACCGGGGTCCAGGGGGTCGGTCAGGCCGCCGCCGCGGAGGTGGTGGATCAGGTAACCGTCGATCCCGCAGGCGGCGAAGACGCCGGTGCGGCGGCGGTAGGGGTTGTCGCGACGGGCGTAGCCCGCCTGCTCCAGGGCGGACCAGGCGGTCTCGGCGAACAGCCGGTGCTGGGGGTCCATGAGCACGGCCTCGCGCCGGCCGATCCCCCAGAACCCGGCGTCGAACGCGTCCGGGTCGTCCACGAGCTGGGCGGCGGGCACCCATTCGGGGTGTGACAGGACCTCCTCGGGGACGCCCTTTCGGCGCAGGTCGTCGCGGGAGAAGACGGTCAGCGAGTCGGTGCCCGCCGTGAGGTTGGCCCAGAAGTCGGCGACGGTCGGGGCGCCGGGGAAGCGCCCGGCCATGCCGACGACGGCCAGCCGGGGCGGCTCGCCGCCGGGGGTCGCCGACTGCGTCCGCGGGGCGGCCGGGGCGGTGGTGCGCCCGCCGGAGCAGCGGTCGGCCATCGCGCCCAGCGTTGTGGCCTCGAAGACGTCCACGACCGGCAGCGTGACCCCGTAGCGCTCGGCGAGGAGTCCGGACAGCCGTGCGGCCTGGAGGGAGTCGCCGCCCAGGGCGAAGAAGTCGTCGTCGGGGCCGACGTCCCGGACGCCGAGCACCTCGCGCCAGACGTCAGCGAGGCGTCGCTCGGCCGTCGAGGAGGGGCGCCGCGCCGGTCCCGAGCCGCCGGGTTCGTCCGGCGGCGCCGGGAGGGCTGAGAGGTCGAGCTTGCGCGATCCGCTCCGGCTGACGGGCAGGGCGTCGAGCGCGATGTAGTGCCGCGGCCGCGCGTACTCGGGAAGGTCGCGCCCGGCCCGGTGCCGGACGCCGGCCATGGCCGTCTCGGAGGGCCGTCCCCTGTGGCCGGTGATGTAGGCGGCCAGGCCGCTCGGGCGCCCCGCGTCCCGGTCCGCGACGGGCCGGACGACCGCGCGCCCGACTCCGGGCTCTTCCTCCAGGACGCGCTCCACGGAGCGCAGGGAAACCTTGAAGCCGCGGAGCTTGACGACGTCGCCGGTACGTCCCAGCACTTCGATGCCGCCGTCGGGCAGGAGGCGGGCCCGGTCGCCGGTGCGGTAGAAGACCGCGTCGGCGAAGGGGGTGTCGGCGAGGGCGTCCGGGCAGGGGACGAAGCGCTCCGCCGTGGCGTCGGGATCGGCCAGGTAGCCGGCGGCGACTCCGGGGCTGGAGAAGTACAGCTCGCCCACGCTCCCCCAGGGGACGGGGTCGCCCTTCTCGTCGAGGAGGGCGGCGGCGCTGCCGTCCAGGATGCGGCCGACGGGGGCGGCGGAGCGCTGGGGGGCGGCGCCTGCTGCGCGCGGGAGCAGGTCCGCGTAGGAGATGTCGAGGCATTCCCAGGTGCTGTAGACGTTGATGAGGCGCGGGCCGGGTGGGAAGAGCGCGGCGGCCTTGTCCACGACGCGGGTGGGCACCACCTCGCCCATCAGGAAGACGGCCTCCATGTGCCCGAGGCGGGCGGCGAGATCGGGCCCGGCGGCGGGGTGGTCGAGGACGCTTTCCAGGAGGGAGGGCGTGATGACGATGCGGGTGATGCGGGACTCTTCGAGGGTCCGCAGCAGGCGGACGGGATCCAGGATCGCGTCGTCCGGGATGACGGCCGCCGGTCGGCCTCGCAGGAGGGGTCGGAGGCACTCCCAGGCGAAGAACACGTTGAGGCCGTCGCGGGAGTCGCTTGCGTAGGGGTGGCGCTCGTAGCGCGCGTCGAAGCAGTAGAGGCAGCCCTCATGGGTGTTGAGTACGGCCTTGGGGGTGCCGGTGGTCCCGCTCGTCATCGAGATCATCGCGATGTCGGACGGGTCGACGTCCGGGAGGTCCGGAGGCTCCGCGTCGGGGTGGCGGGCGGGCGGAGGAGCGTCCGGGTCGAGCAGCAGGGTCCGGCCGGGAGTTCGGAAATCGTCGGGGAGGCGCGCGGCGAGCTCCGAGGTGGTGACCACGGTCCGCACCCCGGCGCTGTCCAAGAACCGGCGCAGCAGCGAGGGCGGCCAGGTGCGCTCCAGCAGGCAGGCGGGAGCGCCGAGGGCGAAGCAGCTCAGCAGGGCGGCGCAGTACTCGGCGGAGCTCGGCAGCAGGATGCCCACGGTGTCGCCCTTGGCGGTGCCCCGGGCGGCCAGGTCGCCGGCCAGCACGACCGAGCGTTCCGCCAGCTCCCGGTAGGTCCATCGGCGCGGGTGATCGACCACGGCGAGGGCATCGGGGCGGGTATCGGCGCAGGCGGCGAACCGAGCCCACAGGCTGCGCTTCGGTGCGGCGGGGCGCGGTCCGGCGACGGCGACCGACGGGCGGCCGGCCCGGAGGCGGTCGAGGTGCCGGGTGACGCTGGCGAGCAGGGCCTGGCGCGAGTCGACGGTGTAGAAGTGCCCGCCGGGCAGGACCTCCAGGTCGAAGGGGGTGTCGTCGGTAAACTGCGCGCGCCAGGCGCGCAGGTCGTCAGGACCGGTCGTGCGGTCCTCCGCACCGCCGTAGACGACGCAGGGGACGGAGAGCCGGTCGCCGGAGGGCTCCTCGGAGCCGCGGGACCGCTCCCGGTCCAAGGCGAGGTCGGCCCGGAGCGGTGGCAGGATGAGCGAGCGCAGTTCGTCGTCGGCCAGGAGTTCGCTGGGCACCAGGCCCCACTCGCGGACTTGGTCGAGCAGGCGGTCGTCGGCCGTGTCCAGGCGGCCCCAGGCCGGGGGCAGAGTCGGAGCGCGGCGGGCCGACAGCATGAGCAGGTCCGGCAGGCGCCCGCAGTCCTCGGCCAGCCTGCGGCACACTTCGAACGCCGCCAGCGCACCGAAGCTGTGGCCGAAGAAGGCGAAGGGCGCGCCGTCGTCGTGCCGCCGGACCAGCTCGGTGAGGGCGTCGACCATGGCGGAACGGTCCGGGAGGGGCGGCCGGTCCCGCAGCCGCCCGCGTCCGGGAAGGGTGTAGGAGACGAGTTCGACGTCGCCGGGAAGGCCAGCGGGCCAGTCCCGGAAGGCGGTGTGGTATCCCCCGGCGTGGGGGAAGGCGAACAGGCGCAGCGCGGGGCCCTCCGCTCGGGTGAACACCGCGGACTCGATAGGTTCCGTCGGACCGGTGGAATTCAGCAAGCGCCAGCCCCCTTCCTCGAACCGTTCGAATTTTCCGAAAGCGGCGGAACTGAATTCAAATCAAGAGCAAGGACTACGGGGGATTACCGTGACCGATAAGAATGGATTTCCCGGGAAAACGAGGCGCTCAACAGAAGATTTCCCCCCTCTTCTGAATAATCACATTCAGGGAGCCTATCAGCGGCCATGAGGGGCGTCAACGATCGAGCCATGATCATTTATCGCCCCGTGATCACCGCCTGGACTTACCGAGCACCGGATGGAAAGTTCCCACATTTCACCTGGTCATCGGAGGCACACAGCACCCACGCTGCCACGTCATCGCAGGTCGTGAATGGGAGGAGCAAATCGCGCGTGGACGGATTCGGAAACCGAACGCGTTTGCCGTCCGCATGTTCCGCGAGAGCAAGGGAAATAACCCTGTGGCCGGTGTTGCCGCCTGGCTAATACACCGCCGCGATGCCCACTTCTCAACGCCGCCGCTTTCCCTTACCCTTCCCCCGGCTGTTCGGGGCTATGATCGGAGCGACGAAGAATGACTGACCCTCGTACCAGCGAAATTCTCCGCTTTGCCGAGCGGCTCGCGGACGTCGGCCGCGCCGAGCTGGAGCGCGCCGCGGCCGAGGAGACCCGGGTCGCGACGAAGGCCGATAGCACCTTCGTGACCGACACCGACCGCGCGATCGAGGCCCGCCTGCGGCGGATCATCGGCCGCGAGTATCCCGACCACGGGATCCTTGGCGAGGAGTATGGCCCGGAGCGCCTCGACGCCAATGTGGTGTGGCTGTTGGACCCGGTGGACGGCACGGCACCGTTCATCGCCGGGATCCCCGTCTACGGCACGCTGATCGGGGCGGCCAGGGACGGCCGACCGTGGATCGGTGTCCTCGACTACCCGGCGACCGGGGACCGGTGGACGGGGGTGGACGGCGCCTTCGCCGAGCGGAACGGGGCACGGGTGCGGACGAGACCCTGCTCGGCGCTCGCCGACGCGCTCACGACGTGTTCGAGCCCGGATTTCTTCCGGGACGGCGACCAGCCCGCGCTCAACCGGGTGCGCAAGGAGGTGCGGTACACCCTTTACGGAGCGAGCTCGTTCGCGTTCGGCCTGCTGGCCGCCGGAAGGACGGACCTCGCGGTGGACAGCGGTCTAAAAGCCTACGACGTGTTCGCCCCCGCCGCCGTGATCGGCGGGGCGGGCGGGGTCATGACGGAATGGTCGGGAGCCGGGATCACACTGGAGTCGCAGGACCGCATCGTGGCGACGGGCGATCCGACCCTGCACGCGGCCGCCCTCGACGTACTGGGATGAACTTCGATCCGTCCAAAGCCCCGGGGAGATCAAGATCAGGGCCGAGGCCAGGTCATGTGGCCACTGGCCACGGCACCAACGTCGGAGGGCGCCAGGAGCCGACACACGATGGAAGCCCCAGGCCACGGACCGCTTTGCGACCGTGGAAGACCTGGGGCTTCGCACTGTGCGCCATCAGGGACTCGAACCCCAAACCCACTGATTAAGAGTCAGTTGCTCTGCCAATTGAGCTAATGGCGCCCGCCGCCGTGGTGCGGTGCTCCGCGACGCTGGCGACAGAGAAGACTCTACCGGACCCGGAGGGGTCGCCTGACCGCGCTGGGGTGCTGCCTACGTCACAGCCGCCGATGGCCGGGGAGACGCTCATCGAGCCGGCTCCGCCCGCGTCCGCCGCGCCCGTGCCGCCCCCTGATCCACCGAAGAACGCACCTGGAGACAAATGCGCACAAGAAGCGGATGGTGTCCGCTCCCGCGGTCCAGAGATTCTTAGATTCATCGTCGATCGCGTGCGATCTGTCATTTCCACTGATATTCAGCGACTTCGACCCGGGGTTTCGGAGGGCAGATAATAGGGCCAGAAGAATCAGGGGAGCGACCTGCACACCATGACGTTTGTGCAGGTCCACACGGATACAACACGGACGAGCACCGGCGGGTGACACTCGCTTCCCCAGTTACGGATGGACAGTGACGCACCCATGACCTCCGCAGCCGATAATCGCGGTTGCAGACACCCACCGGGACATCAATACTCTGCGTGATCAATCCAGGTCAGAGGCGAGATTGTTCGAGGCATCTTGACTCGTTTCCGCTACAGAGAGAAGGATTCTGGTGGCGAATCGCTCCATGCTTGTATCCGTCGCGGTCGCCTGCGCTACGGCCGTCGGGGTGACGATGCCGGCCTCCGTGTCGGCATCGGCGGTGGGCATTGGCGAGGGCGAGTACCAGATCGCCTTCGAGAAGACGGGTGCGAGGATGATCCCGTGGGGCGCTTCCACTCAGCGCACGGCTATCCGCGTGTGGCCCGATGACCGGGCTGGGATGGAATGGGTCGTATCGCGCGCAGGGGCGAACTCAGGACGAACCACATACGAGATCCGCAACCTTCACAGCCGCCTCTGCCTCCAGCCCATGCACGGAGCCACCGAAGCGGGGCAGCGCATCGCACAGGCGCACTGCGACGAGCAGCGCCCGCAGCGGTGGCACATCGAGCACGTCGGCGGACCCGCCTTCCAGATCATCCCGTCGGACAACACCTACCTCGCGATCACCCCGGAGAACCCGACCGCCACGAAGTCGTTCCTCGAACTCGGGTACCGGAACCCCATCAACCCTGACTACCGCTGGGATTTCCGCCCCGTCATCACTCCGTTCTGAGGCCGACGCGACGGTGGACGGTCGCTCGCCTGCGGTGGCGCGGGTGACCTCCGGCCGCTTCGGCGGCGTCCGGTCACAGAGTGCGCGTACGACGAAAGCCCCGGGGCAGAACCGAGATAATCGGTGGTGACCCGGGGCTTGTACTGTGCGCCATCAGGGACTCGAACCCCAAACCCGCTGATTAAGAGTTCCCTCGATACCTGCCGGGCACGACTGCCACCTACCGCTATCGCCTGTTTCGTCCCGCTGGACAGCGCCACCCGTGCCGCGCAGGCCCGCATGATCCCGCCCCCGTCCACCGGACCCGAGCGAACACGGAGTCGTTGCCGGACCGACGACCTCCGCACCTCCGACTCGGCCCAACCGGTGGCACCAGCGGATTCACTTTGCCCAGGGCCCGCCCTGTGTTCCCTCCCCGCCCCCTGCGGATCCGAGCAAGCGTTACGCGCCGGACTCCTCGGAAGTGTTGGTGACCGCGAAAGTGTCAGTGAGCCTTTTTCGTCGTGAGGGTGCAGATCACAGCCTCATACCGGCCCCACGGAACCACCCCTGACAGCAAGGAGCCCCTGGTAAGCGGGTTAACGACCAAGAAAACCTGAACACCAGGGGGCTCCGATGCTGTTCTACCGCGCCTGCCTGCCATTGTCACGCCGCACCCTCAACCGGGCCACCCGCACCATCGCCGCCCACCGCAAGGCGACCGGCACTCGCTGGAGGTGCCTGGACGCCGCACAGCAGGCCCTGCTCGTACTGGTCCACCTGCGCAAGGGCGAGCCCTTCACCGCCCTGACGCACGGCTTCGGGGTCTCGGCCACCACCGCCTGGCGCTAAGTCCGCGAGACCGTACGCCTCCTGGCCGGCCTAGCCCCCTCGCTCGAGAAGGCCTTGCGCCGGGCCCGCCGCAAAGGTTGGGCCTTCGTGATCGTGGACGGAGCCCTCATCGCCTGCGACCGCCTGGCCGCTGACCGGCCGTTCTACTCGGGAAAGCACAAGCGCCACGGGATGAAGATCCAGGTCGTGGCCGCACCCGACGGCGAACTGCTGTGGGTCTCAGAGTGCCTGCTCGGGTCGGTGCACGATGTCAGAGCGGCTGGGATCTTCCACCTCGCCGACCGGATCGCGGCCGCGGGCCTGTTCGGCCTGGGTGACAAGCGCTATGTCGGGCTCTGTGCGGTGGTCCTCTACCCGTTCAAGGGCCGCGGTAAGCCGGAGTGGAAGAAGCAGGCAAACTCCGGCCACGCCTGGTTGCGCGGGCCCGGCGAGCGCACGATCTCCCAGCTCAAGAACTGGGCCGTCATGAAGCGGTTGCGTAGCTGCCCCTACGGGGCTGGTGAGATCGCCCGAGCCGTACTGGTCCTACAGAACCGCGAATCACGATGAAAAATGCTCATTATGCTACGACTCCGGCCATTACCTAAAAAGCCACCACCCCGACACTTCGAAAGCCATTCTTCTCGTGTAATGTTCGGCCATGAGCCATTATACCCCAGACTCCTTGGAGATATCCAAATATGGCTGGACGCACCGACCTTTTTTGGCGGCGGGCGGCGAGGAACCGTTCGTCAGGTGGAGCCTCGATGTACCGGGACCAGCGCCGTGAACTGCTGAACGATCTGTCCGGAACGGTGCTCGAGATCGGCCCCGGGTCCGGGCCGAACTTCCCTTACCTCCCCTCGGGCATCAGGTGGATCGGGCTGGAGCCCAATCCGTATCTCCATGAACGGTTGCGCGACGCCGAGTACGGGTCCGTCCTGTGCGGCGATGCCGAGAGCATTCCGCTGGCCGACGGCAGTGTGGACGCGGTCGTAGCGACGATCGTCCTGTGCTCGATCGATGCGCAGAGCCGCGTCCTGGCCGAGGTGATCCGCGTACTCCGCCCCGGCGGGCGATTCGCGTTCCTTGAGCACGTCGGGGCGGAGAGAGGCACCTGGTCGCGGTGGGCGCAGCGGGCCGTCACCCCGTTCTCACGCCGGTTCGACGGCGGATGCGACGCCACCCGGGACACCGGCACGAGCATCACGAACGCCGGATTCGCCCGGGTGGACATGACGGAGTTCGTCGTGCGCGGCCCACTGGGGGTGAGCATTCCGCACGTGCTGGGACGGGCGACGGCCTGAGGGCCGTCCCCCCGTGCCGGCGCGGCCCCGCCGCCCCGGCACAGCCCCGTTCGCGTTCCGTCGCCGGCGGGGGCCGCATCGTCCCGGTGCGCCCGGGTCCCCTTCCTACTCCGCGTCGGCGGCCGGGACCGCGAACGCGGCCCGCACGTCGGCCACGATCAGGTCGTGGTCGATGCTGAGCGCCACCATCGCGCCCAGCGCGGCACTGGTCACGGCATGGATCCACGGTGAGGGCCAGTTCGGCAGCCGGGCCGCCTCGCCTGCCGCGTAGATCCGGTCCAGGCTGGTGTGGCCGTGCTCGTCGATGCGCACGGACCCATCGTCCAGCATCTCGCACCCCAACGACTCGACGATATCGCCGTGGGGGTCCAACTTTGTCTTGAGGAACACCGCGTCGCGGGCCACCTCGCTGTCCGCGAGCCGCACGCCGGTGACGGCACCTTCGGAGCCGAGGACCTCCTCGACCGCGCCGGTGCGCACCTCCACCTCGGTGACCTGCAGCGCGGCCGCGGCCTCCTCGTCGTACTCGGGCTTCCCACCGGTGAACAGGACGACGTCCCGGCCGAACCTGGTGAGCTGAACCGCGAGGTGGGCGTCGGGGGTGCGGGCGCCGAGCACGCCCAGCCTCTTGCCGATCACCTCGTGGCCGTGGCAGTACGGGCACCCGTAGACGCCCGCTCCCCAGTGCTCGGCCACCCCCTTGACGTCGGGCAGGCGGTCGCGGCGCCCGGTGGCCAGCAGCACGGTCCGGGTCCGCTCGATGGTGCCGTCCTCGAACACCACCCCCGCCCCCTCGTCCTCGGTAACCACCGTGGACACCGCGGCGTCCCGGATGCTCACGTGCACGTACGCGCCCAGGTCCTCTCGGGCGATCCGCCGGAACTCCCGCGGATCGATCCCGTCCCGGCTGAGGAACCCGTGCATCGCGTGGGCCCGCGCATTTCTGGGCTCTCCGGAGTCCACCACCAGCACGCGCCGCAGGGCCCGGCCCAGAATCAACGCTGCGTTCAGGCCCGCGGGGCCAGCCCCGACCACGATCACGTCGTACATCAGGCTCTCCTCTTCTCCTCTGATTTCGCGATGCGGGCGGCCAGCTCCCACGCGATCCGCTGGACGTTGGGCGCCTCGAGAACGGTCCGGTGGTCTCCCGGCACCTCGATGACCTCCGGGGCCGCGGGCAGGACCCGCTCCCACCCGTAGCCGGGGAGGGCGACGTCGGTGTCCTCGGCGCGGAACAGCACGACGTCGCCGTCGTAGGCCGTGGGGCGGTGCGCGGCCAGTGCCGAGATGTGCCGCTGGTGGGCCTTGCGCATGCGCAGGAGCCGCTCGCGGTCGAGCCCCACAGGGACGGCCCCGGCCTCGGCGGCCTGCTCCAGGGCCGCGCCGATCGCCGCCTCGGTGTCGAGGGTCCGCAGGTGGCCGGTGTCCAGGGGGATGTCCCCGAAGAACTCGCGGAGCACGTCGGCGTCGTCGACGTCGCCCCCGGCCAGTTCCGGTGCGACGGAGTCGACCATGGCGACCAGGGCGACCTGTTCGCCGGCGTCCCTGAGCCGGGCGGCCATCTCCAGGGCGATCACCCCGCCCAGCGACCATCCGGCCAGGTGGTAGGGGCCGTGGGGACGGACCTCGCGCACCTCGGCGAGATAGCGCTCGACCATGTCGTCGACCCGGGTGTCGGCCTCCTGTCCCTCTTCCAGGCCGATCGGGGCCAGCCCGTACAACGGCCGCCCGTGGCCGAGCCGACGGGCAAGTTCCCCGTAGCACAGGACGCTGCCGCCCGCCGGGTGGACGCAGAACAGCGGAGATCCCTCACCGGGCGTGATCTGGACCAGGGGACGCCACCGGATCCCCTCTCCTCCGCGGCGGACCACCTCGGCCGACTGTTCGACCGTCCGCGCGGCGAGCTGGTCGGCGAGTTGCAGGGCGACCCCGAACGCGCTCTGCACCTCGGTGGTGAGCCGGATGGCGACAAGGGAGTCACCGCCCAGCTCGAAGAAGTCGTCCCCGATCCCGACGCGCGCCGTGTCCAGGACGCTCTCCCAGATGCGCGTCAGGCGCAGCTCCACCTCGTCCCGCGGCGCCCGGTAGGGCCGCTCCGGGTCCCGGCCCGACCGGCCCGCGAGCAGCGCCCCGCGATCCACCTTCCCCGAGGTGGTCATCGGGATGGCGTCCACGATGGTCAGTGCCGACGGCACCATGAAGGCGGGGAGAGTGCGGGCGAGCCGGTCCTGCAGCCGACCGCGCACGTCCGCGCCGATCTCCCGGGACAGGGGCGTGTTGGCCAGGTCCGCGGCGTCGGTGTCGGGCCCGCCCGGCGGCAGGAAGTCGGTCCGTGGCCCGCCGGGGGCGCGCAGCACGGCGTCGAAGGACCCGTCCGGGTACCCGCTGGCCCAGCTCAGCTCCACGTCATAGCCGCAGGACCGGCCCACGGCGCGCAGGCGCTCGGGGTCGACGGCGCCCGACGCCGCGGCGTCGCCGACGTTCCCGACGGCCTCGCCGCCGAGCTCACCGAGGGCCTCGCCGACCGTGGTGTCGCCTGAGGCGGCGAGCAGCCGCCTCCACCGCTCATGGTGCCGCTGGACGCGCGCGTTGGGCACCTTGGCCAGAGCGATGACCTGCCGGTCGGAGGTGCGGATCATGTCCTCGACGGCCTGCGGCGTGAGGCCGGCCTGCTCCCAGCCGGTCCACCTGGCGTTCTGCCGGGTGGGCGGGGCGGCCGCCTTCTCCAGCACCACGTCGTAGCGGAACCGGGTGAGCTCGTTGTCACTGTCCCCGGCCTTGGGCGCGACCTCGATGCGGCCCAGCCCGGGGATCTCTTCCCGCAGCCGGGTGAAGAACCGGGGGTCGACGAGGAGTTCGTTCTCGATTCCGGCCAGGTGGCGCACCTGCCGCACAATTTCGCCGGCGGGGGTGTCCTCGGAGGCCCCGGCGAGCTGCACGGATCCGTGCAGGGTCGCCAGCAGCAGCAGGTTGCGCACGTCGCCGACGACCATGTGCCCGCCCGGGGCCAGCGCGTCCATCGCGCCCCGGATGACGTCGAGCAGGTAGTCGGTGCTGGGGAAGTACTGGACGACCGAGTTGAGCACCACCACGTCGGCGCTCTCCGGCGGGATGCCGTCGAAGTCGACGGCCTCGCCCTTCTCCAACAGCACGTTGTCTAGCCCTCGGTCGGTGACCCGCTCACGGACGTAGTCCAGGGCGGTGGCCGACATGTCCGTACCGCGGTAGGAGGAGCATTCCGGGGCGATCCGGGTGAGCAGGATCCCGGTGCCGCAGCCGATCTCCAGCACTCGGTCGGGCCGCAGGTCGAGGATGCGCTGCACGGTGCGGTCCCGCCACTCCCGCATCTCCTCGGTGGGGATGGGCCGTCCGGTGTAACTGGAGATCCATCCGGCGGTGTTGAAGTCCGGATCGTCCTCGACGACCGGATCGGAGTAGACCTCCTCGTACAGCGACTGCCAGCGCTCCACGTGCCTGCGCAGATAGGCGGTCGAGTCGGCGTCGCCGGTGGCGGCCGCGGCGATGTCGGGTTCCGCGAAGGCCGAGAGGACGGTCCCTTCGCCCCCACGCGACCCCGCGACGACGACCGCCTGCTTGACCATGGGGTCACTGCGGAGGACGGCTTCGATTTCGCCGGGTTCGACACGCTGGCCGCGGATCTTGATCTGGTCGTCATTACGGCCCAGGTATTCGATCACGCCGTCAGGACGCCACCGGGCCACATCACCGGTCCGATACAGACGGGCGCCACTGCCAGGCTCGCCGTAGGGGTCGGGAACGAACCTCTCCCGGGTCAGTTCAGGACGAGCGAGATAGCCGCGCGCCAGACCGACACCGCCCAGGTGCAGCTCACCGGGCACCCCGACGGGAACCTGACGACCCTGGGGATCCAGGATCCGGCAGACCATGTTGGCGATCGGGCGCCCGATGGGCACCACCGGCTCCCCCTTCTGCTCCGGTCGGCACTCCCAAGCGGTCACGTCGATGGAGGCTTCGGTAGGGCCGTAGAGGTTGTGCAGCTCGGCGTCGAAGAGTTCGAAGAACCGGTCGCGCAGGTCCGGGGGGAACGCTTCCCCGCTGCAGAACACCCGCCGCACCGACGGCAGGTCCTCCACCCCCGGGGCGGCCAGGAAGTAGCGCAGCATGGACGGAACGAAGTGCAGGGTGGTGACCTCTTCCTCACGGATGAGGTCCACCAGGTAGTCGGGATCCCGGTGCCCGTCGGGGCGGGCCAGGACGAGCCGGGCTCCGGTCATCAGCGGCCAGAGGAACTCCCAGACCGACACGTCGAAGGTGTACGGGGTCTTCTGCAGCACCGTGTCCCCCGGCCCGATCGGGAAGGCGTCCTGCATCCAGCGGAGCCGGTTCCAGACGCCGCGGTGCTCGACCATGACGCCCTTGGGCTCGCCGGTCGACCCCGAGGTGTACATGACATACGCCAGATCAGAAGGGGTCCCGCAGCGTTCGGGCTCCTGCGCCGAGCCGGCGGGGACGTCGGCCCCCCAGGCGTCGGTGTCCAGGGCCAGGACGGGAACGGTGTCCGGCAGGCCGTCGCGCAGCGCTCCCTGGGTCAGTACCAGTGCCGCGTCGGTGTCGCCGAGCAGGTATGCGAGCCGTTCCACCGGGTCGTCGGGGGACAGCGGCAGGTAGGCCGCACCGGCCTTGAGGACCCCGAGCAGGCCGACCACCAGTTCCACCGAACGGTGCAGACACAGCCCGACCACAGCCCCCTTCGCCACTCCGCGCTCGCGCAGGTGGCGGGCGAGCCGCTCGGAGCGCTCGTCCAGCTCGGCGTAGCTGAGCTCCCGATCGCCGAAACGCAGGGCGACGGCCTCGGGGGTGGCCTCGGCCTGCCGGGACACGGCGTGGTGGGGGCACTCGGAGCCGTACTCGCGGGCGGTGTCCGTCCAGGCGGCGAGCGCCCCCCGCTCAGCGTCGGTCAGCATGTCGACATCGCCGAGCCGGCGACCGGGTGTACCGCACATCTCCTCCAGGAGCCGGTGCATGTGGCCGAGAAGGCCCTCGGCGGCACCGGGGTCGATCCGCGTCCGGTCGAACCAGAGCTTCACCCGGGTCCGGGCGCCGGGGACGATCACCGCGGTCAGCGGATAGTTCGTCTGCTCCGTGCTGTGCAGCTCGGCGACCCGCAGCTCGGAAAGCTGATCGAGGACGGAGAAGTCGGCCGGGTAGTTTTCGAACACCAGGATGCTCTCGAACAAGGGGGAACCAGCCGGGACACCGCTCCACTCCTGCACCCGGTTGAGGGGGGTGAAGTCGTAGCGGCGCTGGTCGATCTGCGACTGCTGGAGCCGTCCCAGCCAGGCGCCCAGTTCCTCCCCGTCCGGACAGGCCACACGGGCCGGCAGGGTGTTGATGAACAGACCCACGATGCCCTCCGCACCGGCCAGGTCGGCCGGACGGCCGGAGGAGGTCACGCCGTACACGACGTCCTCGCTGCCCGCATAGCGGGACAGCAGCAGCGACCACGCGCCCTGGAACAGGGTGTTGACCGTCAGTCTGCGCCGGCGGGCCGTCTCTTCGAGCCGGGCGCAGAGGTCGGCGGGAAGGACGTCCTCCATGCGGTCGTAGTCCTCATCCCGACGGCCCGCCTCCGCGCGCCGGTCCATGCCCAGCGGGGAGGCCTCGGTCACGTCGGAGAGCAGGTCCCGCCAGTACCCCTCGGCGGCGGCCAGGTCCTGCCCCTGAAGCCACTCGACATGGTCCCGGTAGGGACGCACCTGCGGAAGCTCCGGGACGCGGCCGGCCTGGAGCGCCACGTAGGCCTCGAACAGTTCGCGCAGAACCGTCGCCGAACTCCACCCGTCGAGCACGATGTGGTGGAAGTTCCACACCAGCTGCCACACCGAGTCGTCCAGCCGGATGGCGCCTGCCCTGAGCAGTGGGGCACGGCTCGGATCGAACCCCTCCCTGCGCTGCCCGGCCAGCAGCTCGGTCAGCTTCCCGTCCCGGTCGGCCGGGGCGCATCCGCGCCAGTCCTCCTCGGCCCACGGCAGCTCGACCCGGTCGTATACCACGGTCATCGGCGTCTCCACACCGTCCCACAGCACGGCGGAGCGCAGCGCCTCGTGCCGGTTGAGGAGGTGCTCCCACGCCGAGCGGAGGACCGCCGTGTCCAGCTCCCCTTCCACGCGGACGGTGAACTGCTCGAAATACACGCCGGAGTCGGGCGCGGACAAGGTGTGGAAGAGCAGCCCCTGCTGCATGGCGGTGGCCGGGTAGAGATCGGCCACCGGGGCCGGGTCCGCGGCGATCCGCGCCAGCTCCTCCTCGTCCACGCTGGCGAGGGGGAAGTCGCTGGGCAGGTGGGCGCGGTGCACCGACGGCCCGTCCGGCGCGGCCAACCGGTCCAGCGCCTCCCGCACCGACGTGAGCAGGCGGTCCCCGGCGGCCGCCGGGGCTGGGGCCCCCGGGTGGGCCACGTCGACGACCAGTCGGCCGTCCTGCACTGCCGCGTTGATCTCGATCGCGTGGTGGCGGGGGTCGTCCGGCGCGATGGCCGCTTCGGCCCCGCCGTCCTCCAGGGAGAACAGCGGGTCCTGCACCGGACCGGCCTGGTCAAGGCGTCCCAGGAAGTTGAACAGGACGAGCGGGATCGGGGCGTTTTCCAGCAGGTCAGTGTGTTCGCGGAGCAGGCCGAAGCCTATGCCTCCGTCGGGGGCCGAGCGGAGCGCCCGCTTGGTCTCCCGGACCGCCTCCACGGGGTCGCGGCCCCCGACCGCCAGGTGCACGGGCCGGATCGCGGTGAACCAGCCGACGGTGCGGGACAGGTCGACGTCATCGAAGAGGGGTTCCCGGCCGTGCCCCTCGACGTCAACGGTGACGTCGGGTTCACCGGTCCAAGAGGTCAGCCCCTGCGCAAAGGCCGCCAGCACCAGCTCGTCCAGGCGGGCCTTCATCCGCCGGGCCGCGTCGGCGAGGGCCGCCGTCGCGTCGGTGGGCAGGGAGATCCGCCTTCTGACGGCCTCCCCCTGCAGGCCGGGGGCGCCGACGTCCGGGGGGAGCGGGCGGACGGTGTCCAGCACCGAGCGCCAGTAGGGGGCCTTGTCGACTACCTCGGCGGATTCTGCGTACTCGGCCAGCCGCTCGGTCCACTGCGCGAAGGCGGTCGTCTTGGCGGGCAGCTCCACCTGCCGCCCGCGGGACAGGGCGACGTAGGCGCCCTCGAAGTCTTCCACCACGAACCGCCAGCTGACCGCGTCGACTACCAGATGGTGGCAGGCGATGACCAGGCTCCGGCCGGCGATCGCGGCGCGCAGCAGCGGCCCCTGCCCCAGGTCCAGGCGGGAGTGGGCAAGCCGCAGCGCGTCGTCGACGGAGCCGTCCACGACCGCGACCGGGACGTCGGCCTCGCCCGGCTCCACCTGGTGCTGCCCCCACTGCCCGCCGTCGCGGACGAACCGGGAGCGCAGCACGTCGTGGTGGGTGAGGACCCGGAGGAGGGCCCGGCGCACGAGATCGGGGTCCAGGTCGGTCGGGGACACCAGGGTCACCCCCTGGTTCCACCGGTTCGGCTCGGCAAGGTCGAGGCGGAAGAACCAGCGCTGCACCGGTCCCAGCGCGACCGGGCCGGTGACCGGCCCCTGGGGGGCGAGCACCGCGGGGCCGCTGCCAGCCACCCGCACGAGCCGCTCGACCGTCTGCTCCCGGAACACCTGGGCGGGGGTGATGTGGATCCCGTGCTGGGCCGCGCGGGACACCATCTGGATGGAGAGGATAGAATCACCCCCGAGGGCGAAGAAGTTGTCCAGTACCCCCACCCGGTCCACCCCCAGCACGTCCGCGCAGACCATGGCCAGGGTCTGCTCCATGGAGGTGTCGGCCGGGACGAACTCGGCGTCCTCCTGCCATGCCGGCTGGGGCAACGCCGCACGGTCGAGCTTTCCGTTGGCGGAGATCGGGAACCGGTCGAGGACGGTCACCGCCGCCGGGACCATGTACTCGGGAAGGCGCTGCGCGGCGTGCGCTCGGATTTCGCCGCGATCGACGGAGCGGCCTCCGGGAGCGGCGGCCACATAGGCGGCGATTCTCTGCCGAGCGTCGTCCCCGTACACGGCGATGGCGGCTTCTCCCACATCCGGGTGAGCGAGAAGCGCGGCTTCGATTTCGCCGGGTTCGACGCGTTGGCCGCGGATCTTGATCTGGTCGTCATTGCGCCCCAGATACTCGATCACACCGTCAGGACGCCACCGGGCCAAGTCACCGGTGCGATACAGGCGAGCTTCGCTGTCGGAATCGGCGTAGGGGTCGGGAACGAACCTGTCCCGGGTGAGCTCAGGACGTGCGAGATAGCCGCGTGCCAGACCGATACCACCCAGGTGCAGCTCACCGGGCACCCCGACGGGAACCTGACGACCCTGGGGATCCAGGATCCGGCAGACCATGTTGGCGATCGGGCGGCCGATGGGCACGACCGACTCACCCCGCTGCCCCGGAAGGCATTCCCAATGGGTGACCTCGATGGAGGCTTCGGTAGGGCCGTAGAGGTTGTGCAGTTCGGCGTCAAACAACTCGAAGAAACGATCACGCAGGTCGGGGGTGAGCGCCTCCCCACTACAGAAGACCCGGCGTACCAACGGCAGGTCCTCCACCCCCGGGGCGGCCAGGAAGTAGCGCAGCATGGACGGAACGAAGTGCAGGGTGGTGACCTCTTCCTCACGGATGAGGTCCACCAGGTAGTCGGGATCCCGGTGCCCGTCGGGGCGGGCCAGGACGAGCCGGGCTCCGGTCATCAGCGGCCAGAGGAACTCCCAGACCGACACGTCGAAGGTGTACGGGGTCTTCTGCAGCACCGTGTCCCCCGGCCCGATCGGGAAGCGGTCCCTACCCCATACCAGCCGGTTCCAGACGCCGCGGTGCTCGACCATGACGCCCTTGGGCTCACCGGTCGACCCCGAGGTGTACATGACATACGCCAGATCGGACGGTCGAACCGTCGACCCGAGTGCCGTGTCCGGGTGCGGTGCCACCTCCGAGTCCCAGTCACCGTCCACCGCCAGCCCCAGCGTTCCCGTCGGCAGCAGGTGTCGCAGCTCGTTCTGCATCAGCACCAGCGCTGCCTCGGAGTCGCCGATCATGAACTCCAGGCGCTCCGTCGGCTGGTCCGGGGCCAGAGGCAGGTAGGCGCCGCCAGACTTGAACACCGCGAGCATCGCCACCACGAGGTCCACCGAGCGGTCCAGGAGGAGCCCCACCACGCGACCGGCCGCGTCGCGGCTCGCCAGTGTGTGTGCCAACCGGTTCGATTGGCGGTCCAGTTCCGCATAGGTCAGTTCGACGCCCTCGCAGCGAACCGCGATCGCCTCCGGAGTGCGCCTGGCCTGTCGCACCACCGCTTCGTGAAGGCATTCTGGTGTGCCGAATCCGACATCGGTCGCTCCCCAGTCGGCGAACTCCCGCTGCTCCTCGTCCGTGAGCAGGCCGATCTCCGCCACCGGCCGGTCCGGGGCGCCGGTCAGCTCCTCCAGCGCGCGGCCGAGGTGCCCGAGGAGGCGCCTGCCCGCGTCCTCGCCGATCCGGGTCCGGTCAAACCAGACGTCCAGGCGGGCCCGTTCCCCCATCTCCACCAGAACGGTCAGCGGGTAGTTCGTCTGCTCGATGCCGAACATCTCGGCGACCCTCAGCTCGGGGACGTCGTCGAGGACGGAGGCGTCGGCCGGGTAGTTCTCGAACACCAGGATGCTCTCGAACAACGCGGCCCCGGAGGGGACACCGCTCCACTCCTGTACGCGGTACAGCGGGCTGAACTCGAACCGGCGGCGCTCGTGTTCGGCCTCCTGCACCTCCTGCAGCCACGCCTCGACCGTCCGGTCGCCAGGCACACGCACACGGGTCGGCAGGGTGTTGATGAACATTCCGGTGATGTTCTCCACCCCGGTCAGGTCCGCTGGACGCCCGGAAGAGGTCACGCCGTACACGACATCATCGGTGCCCGCGTAGCGGGACAGCAACAGTGACCAGGCGGCCTGAAACAGGGTGTTCGCCGTGAGCCGCAGAGCGCTCGCCGTCGCCTCAATCCGGGCGACCAGCCCGGCCGGAAGCGGGTGTGAGAGCCGACCGTACTCGTCGTCGCCGCGGAAGCCGTCCGCGGGCCGGTCGATGGCCAGGGAGGTAGGCCCGGACACACCGGCGAGCAGGTCCCGCCAGTACCCTTCGGCGGCGGCCAGGTCCTGTTCCTGAAGCCAGCCGATGTAGTCCCGGTAGGGACGCACCGGCGGAAGTTTCGGCTCAGTACCGCGGAGCAGCGCCGCGTAGGCGGTGAACAGTTCGCGTAGCACGGCAGCCGAGCTCCACCCGTCGAGCACGATGTGGTGGAAGCTCCACACCACCTGCCACACGGCGTCGTCCAGCCGGATCACCTCGACACGCAGCAGCGGTGCCGAGGCCAGGTCGAATCCGGAGACCCGCTGCTCGGCCAGCGACCGCTGCATTCGGTCCTGCTGATCCTCGGCGGGCATGTCCCGCCAGTCCCGCTCGGACCAAGGCAGGTCGACCTGGTCGAACACCACCATCAGCGGCTGGTCCAGGCCCTCCCACTGCAACGCCGCACGCAGCACATCGTGCCGGTGGACCACATGTTCCCAGGCGGCGCGGAAGGCCGCCGTGTCCAGCTTCCCTTCCAGGCGGACGCTGAACTGCTCGAAGTACACCCCGGAAGCCGGCGCGGAGAGCGTGTGGAACAGCACGCCCTGCTGTGCGGGGGAAAGGGGATAGATGTCGCTGACCTTCGTGGGCCCAGATTCAGCGGTCACCGGAGGTTCCTCTCATCTTGGCCATCAGATTGTCGAGTTCCTGCTGGTCGAGTCCTGCGAGGGGGAAATCGGAGGTGTGCGCCGCCGCTTCGGCTTCCGCCTTGGCGGTCAGCACGTCCAGGCGACCGCCTACGGCATCGAGGAGTTCGCCGATGGAGGCGTCCTCGTACTGCTCTCGCGAACAGGTCAGGTCGAGTACCAGTCCGCCGTTGTGGATGCCGGCGTTGATCTCGATCGCGTGGTGCCGCCTGTTCTCCGGAGCCTGCGCGGCCGCGGCCCAGGCCGGGTCATCGAACCGCAACCGGAACACGGAGTCGGCTGCGGCCGCCTGGTCGATGTGGCCGAGGTAGTTGAACAAGACCGGGGCATCGGCCGCCCCAGGCAGCAGGTCGGTGTAGGCCCGCAGCAGCCCGTAGCCGATCCCGTTGTCCGGGGCTTCCCGCAGGGCTTCCTTGACGGTCCGGACGGCCTCGGCGGTCTCCGCCCCGCCGACCTCCAGCAGGACGGGGTGGAGCGCGGTGAACCAGCCCACGGTCCGGGCGGTGCTGACGTCCTCGAACAACGGTTCCCGACCGTGGCCTTCGACGTCCACTACGACCCGGTTCCACCCGGCCCAGCCCGTCAGTGCCCGGGCACAGGCGGTCAGAACCAGCTCGTCGGGCCGGGCCCGCATCCGATGCGCCGCTGCAAGCAGCTCCTCGGTCGCTTCGAGCGGCAGCGCGAGACGGTGGGTACAGGCCTCGCCATGGGTATCGGCGCCGACACGGTCCACCGGCAGAGGAGCGATGGACTCGGTGATCCGCTCCCAGTAGTCGGCCTGGCCCGTGACGTGCTCGCTGTGGGCGTGCTCGGCCAGGCGTTGGGTCCAGCCGGCGAAGGAGGTGGTCTTCGCAGGAAGGTCCCCGCCCTCCAGGTAGAGGCGTTCG